>JAYQUR010000235.1:0-5859 GCA_038148075.1 Alphaproteobacteria bacterium
TCATGGCGGATACTCTCAGCGGAGAGTTCCACGGCAGGAACGACGGACATGACGCACACCATTTTTATCGACGGCGAGGAGGGGACCACGGGTCTCCAGATACGCGAGCGGCTGGAGGGCCGGCCCGAGATCGAACTGATCCATCTGACCGGCGAGAACCGCAAGGATGCGGAGGCCCGCCGCGAAGCGCTGAACGCGGCCGATATCGCCATTCTCTGCCTGCCCGACGAAGCGGCGCGCGAAGCGGCCGAGATGGTCGCGGACGGCGACACGCGCCTGATCGATGCGTCGACGGCTCATCGGGTGGCGGACGGTTGGGCTTACGGATTTCCGGAGATGACGCGCGAGCAGGCGAAAACGGTGGCGTCGGCGCGGTTCGTCGCCAATCCGGGCTGCTATCCGACGGGCGCGATCGCGCTGGTGCGGCCGCTGGTCGATGCCGGGTTGCTGCCGTCCGACTATCCGGTCTCGGTCAATGCGGTCTCGGGCTACACCGGCGGTGGCAAATCGCTGATCGCACGGATGGAGGACCCCGACCACGAGAAGGCCTTCACCGGTGCGCATTTCGCCTATGGGCTGACGCTCGCTCACAAGCACGCGCCCGAGATGACGGTTCACGGCGGGCTCGCGCGGGCGCCGATCTTCGCGCCGAGCGTCGGGCGCTTTCGACAGGGCATGCTGGTGCAGGTGCCGCTGCATTTCGCCGACATGTCGGGCGGCGTCGGTGTGGCGGCGATCCGTGCGGCGCTCGAGGAGCGCTATGCGGGCTGCCGGTTCGTCACCGTGGCCGACGAGGCGTCGACGGCGGCGAAGGCGGCGCTGCTCGACCCCGAGGAGCTGAACGACACGAACCATCTGCGCCTCTACGTCTTCGCGAACGACGCGGCGGGGCAGGCGGTGCTGACGGCACAGCTCGACAATCTCGGCAAGGGCGCGTCGGGCGCGGCCGTGCAGAACATGAACCTGATGCTCGGCCTGCCGGAAGCGGCGGGACTCGAGAGCGAACCGGCCGCCGCCTGAGCGCCGAAAGGAAAGACATGACCCAGTTCCACGGAAACATTCTTCCCTACAGGGGCAAGATGCCGAAGATCGCCGACGACGTGTTCGTCGCGCCCGGCGCCCGGATCATCGGCGACGTCGAGATCGGCGCGGGATCCTCGATCTGGTTCAACTGCGTGCTGCGCGGCGACGACAATCCGATCCGCATCGGCGAGCGCGTGAACGTCCAGGACGGGACCGTCATCCACGTCCATTCGAAGTTCCAGGGCACCTATATCGGCAGCGACATCACGATCGGCCACATGGCGCTGCTGCATGCGTGCAATATCCAGGACAAGGCGTTCGTGGGCATGGGCTCGATCGTCCTCGACCAGTGCACCATCGAGACCCACGGCATGCTGGCCGGCGGCGCGATGCTGACGCCCGGGAAGACGGTCAAGTCGGGCGAGCTATGGGCAGGCCGTCCCGCGAAGTTCATGCGGGCCCTGTCCGACGAGGAGGTCGCCAATTTCGACTGGTCGTCCCAGTCCTATGCCGAACGTGCCGGCGAATACCGCGACGAGTACGCCGCGCTAGCCCGCCAACGCGGGCTCGCCGCCGAATAAGATCGGTCAGTCCGCAGGCCGTCGCTCGACCCGGCCGCCGTCCCGAATGCGGTTCGACGGATGAAGAACCGCTGTTTCGCCCTCTTTCAGACCGGTGAGAATTTCGGCTGCCAGATGATTGCGGCGTCCGAGTCCGAGGAGGCGCAGGCGAGCGCGACCGTTTCCGCCGACGATGTAGGTTGCCCAGTTCTCCCCGTTCCGGAAGAGCGCGGTTAACGGCAATTGGAGGATGCTTCCTCCTTCCCAGAGGACAATCCGAACGTCGACGCGGTAGCCGTGACCGAGCCGGCCCCAGCTTTCCGGCGGGTCGGTAAGATCGAGGATCACGTTGACGCGCTGTTCCTCGATGCCAAGCGCCGAAATTTTAGTGAAGCCGTACGGCTCGACGCGGCGAACAAGGGCGTTCAGGTCCCGTTCGCCGCCCCATTCCTCGAGCAGCGCCCGTTGCCCCGGCGAGATGCGGACGGCGTCCGACGACAGGAAATCCGCGACGATTTCCAGTTGCCGCGGATTTCCGATTTCGATCAGGGGAACCCCGGCCGCGACCACGCCGGCGCTTTCTTCGAGAACGCGAAGCACCTGACCGTCGATGGGCGCGCGAATGGTGATGCACGCGCAATCGGTACGTCGGTCGGCGGCATCAGTCGGAACGACCAGCCGCGCCTGCGCGCGCGACAGTTCGGATACCCGCACGCGAACGGCGGCCTTTGCCGTTGCCAGGGCGGCATTAGCGGTTCGAAAGCGGCGTTCGGCGTCGTCGAGCGTTCGTTGGGGGATCGTTCCGGATCTGATCAGCCGCCGCGCCCTGTCGAGTTCCGCGGCGGCGAAGTCCAGTTCGGCTCGAACCTGGTCGACGTTCGCGCGTGCCAGGGCCAGCGCCGCATCGGCTGCCTGAATATCTGCGCGGGCTTCCGCTTCCGTTCGTTCATCGAGGAAAGACGGATCGGACGGCTCTATCCACGCGAGCTCGGTGCGGCCGGCGATCACCTGGTCGCCGGCTTCCGCGTCGATCCGTCTCAAGCGCCCGCTGACCGGTGCAGACAGAACGAATACGTCGTGGATACGCGTACGGCCTTCGGCGGTAACCGTTTCCTGCAACGCCTTCCGTTCGGCGACGACGGCATCGATCGGGACGGGCTTGGGGAGGAATGCGTATATCAATCCGGCAGCGAGCGGCGTCGCCAGCGCAGCCCATAGCAGGGTCCGGCGGAGAGCGGGGTTCATGGAAAATCACTCCCTCGTTTTCAGGACCGCGATCATGTCGATAGAACCGATCCGTCGATGCACGATTGCAGCGGAAACGAAGGCGGATGCCAGCGCTCCGCTAACGGCGATGCCGTAGGTTGCGGGGCGCACCACGAGAGGCACGCGAAACAGTTCCGTATCGAATGACACCGTTACCAGCCAGGAGAGGCCCCAGCCCGCAAGGCATCCCAATCCGAGGCCGGCGAGAACGAGCACGGCGACCTCTCCGATAAGGATGTACGAGATCTCATGCCGGGTGTAGCCGAGGACCCTGAGTGTGGCGAGATCCCGCCCGCGTTCCGACAAGGCGATACGGGCGCTGTTGTAGGTCACCCCGAATCCGAGCGCTCCGGCGAATACCGAAAAGAACGACACGAAGACCAGGATGATTTCGCCCACGGTTTCGTTGAATTTGTCGATAGCCTGGCGTTTTACGCCGACGACCGCAATGTCCGGCATTTCCTTCACGGCGGCATATAGCGCGGCCTCCTTGGCGGTATCGACAAGAAGATTGGCGAATCTCAGTTCGTCGCCCGTCCCGGACTGACGGCGGAGCCGGTCCTCGTTCATCCATGCGGGCATGCCGATATAGGATTCGACCAGGCGTACGACAGGAGCATCGAATATTTCCCGTCGGCCCTCCATGACCTCTACGGAGATCCGATCGCCGACCTTCGCGCCGAGCTTCTTCGCGAGACGGCCGGACAGCACCAGGCCGCCGTCGGGCACCGGGACGACCCGTTCGGATGCTGCATCGTATATGGGATCGAGGCGACAGTCGCTCGGCAGGCCCTTGATATCGCCGCGATGCGAACGCGATCCGTAACGGAACTTGACGGCGATCCGGCGCATGGGCTCGACCGCGATCACGCCGGGCAGGCGGGCGAACTCGTGGAGCGCCCGCCGCGACTGCGGTTCCCGCGTCCCCAGGAAGATGTCCTGCCGCTGACTGTCGTGAAATTCGGCGTCCACCATCCGGTCGAGCGAATCCTGCCATTGCAGCGCGAGCACCAGTACAGCGACGGAAAAGGCGATGCCGGTGCTGGTCAACAGCGACCGCACGGGCGTTCGCGCTATCTGGCGCAGGATGATACGGCTTGCCTGGTCCAGCGAAGCCGGAATCAAGGCGCTGAGACCTGCCCGGTTGAAACTGGGCGGCGCCGGCGGGCGCATCGCTTCCGCGGGCGGGAGCAGCGCGGCGCGGCGAACGGCTGCCAGCGCGCCGGCCAGGGCAGCGGCGAGGCTTACCATCGCCGCAATCGCAAAGGCTTCCGTTCCGGGTCGGTAAAACAGGAACGGGAAACGAAAGTTATCGTTATAGAGCGTGGTGTTGTAATGGCCGAGCAGCGCGCCGGCGATCCATCCGAGCGCGATACCCAGGGCTGCGATGGCGAGCGCCAGCTTGGCGTAATGGAATGCGATTTCCGAGCTCGAATAACCGAATGCCTTCAGAAGGCCGATCTCGGCGCGCTCCGTGGCGATTAGCCGGGACATCACCATGTTGGTCAGAAAGGCCGCCACGGCGAGAAAAATCGTCGGCAGAATGCGCGACATCGTTTGCAACTGATGCAGCTCGTTCTGGACGAACCAGTTGGAAATCTGGTCTTCGCGCGCGGTCGCGCCGATGCCGCCATAGCGCGCCAGTATCCGGTCCACTTCCGTGACGACGCCATCGGGATTCGTTCCACGAAGCAGCGACAGGCTCACGCTGTTGAACGCTCCTTCCTGGTCGAACGCCGCCGCGGCCGCCTTTCGGCCCATCCAGAGGATCGCGAAGTGGCGGTCGTCGGGCATCAACGCGCCCGGGGCGATGGCGTAGACGAATTCGGGCGAAAGTGCCGTGCCGACGATGGTCAGCTTGCGCTTCGTGCCGTTAAGCACAGCGTCGATGCGGTCGCCGGCCCGCAGGTTATGGGCGTCGGCGAAGGGTTCTGCGATCACGACCTCGTCCTGACGTCCCGGCCGAACCATGCGCCCCGATCTGACGGCGAGTGCGTTGAGAAGGGGAGGGCCATGATCGGGAACGGAGACGATTCGACCGACGACCGGCTCGTTGACCCCGGAAACGCCGACCGTTACCGAAGCGGTGACCCGGGTCTCAACGCTCTGAACCCCGCGGATATCCGCTATCCTGTCGCGCAATCTGTCCGGCGCACGCTCCAGCGACGCGAAAACGTCGGCAAATCGGTAGCGTTCGTAATACGCCGCGGCCGTTGTCCGTAGCGAATTGTACGTGCCGAGGGACATCACCATCAGCGCGATGCCCGACGCGATGACAAGCGCTATTGCGAGAAGCTGCGCCCACAGGCGCCGTATGTCCCGGCGAAGCTTGATATCGAGCGCGCGCATCGCCGTTTACCACGCAATCTCGGACGGGCTTACGCGTGTACGGTTTTCCGTCTGTTCGGAAACCCGGCCGTCGGCGAGATGAACGACGCGGTGGGCCATCGCCGCGATCGCCACGTTGTGGGTAATGATCGCCGTCGTGGTCCCGAGTTCGCGGTTCACGGTATCGATCGCTGCGAGTACGAGACCCCCGGTTGCGCTGTCGAGCGCACCGGTCGGTTCGTCGCACAGAAGGATTTCCGGCTGCTTGGCGATGGCCCGCGCGATGGCGACGCGCTGCTGTTCGCCGCCGGAAAGCTCCGACGGGAAGTGGTTGGCGCGCTGTTCCAGTCCGACGCGCGCCAGCGCGTCCGCCGGCGCCATCGGGCGAGCGGATATTTCGGTGACGAGCGAGACGTTCTCTTCCGCCGTCAGGCTGGGAATCAGGTTGTAGAATTGGAAGACGAAACCGACATGTTCTCGCCGGTAGAATGTGAGCTCCCGGTCGCCGAAGGCCGTTACATCGGCGCCGTCGAACAGCACCTGTCCTGAAGTGGGGGAATCCAGTCCGCCGATGATGTTGAGCAAGGTCGACTTGCCGCTTCCCGACGGGCCGAGAAGGACGGTCATTTCGCCTAACTGGACCACCAGATCAACGACGCTGAGCGCGTCTACCTCGCTGCCG
>JAYQUR010000236.1:0-5797 GCA_038148075.1 Alphaproteobacteria bacterium
GGCCCACAGACCGACCGCGAGCATCGCCAGCACGTGATCGAGGCCGCCGAGCGGATGGATGAAGCCGGCGCCGGCGCCGGACACGGGGTGCGCCTGCGCGGCCGCCGACGCGGCGACGACGGCGATGGTGGCGGTTACGGCAAAACGAGCGGAGTTCCTGATCATGACTGCTTCCCGATTGTTTCTTCTGCGTGGACGGGCGACCGGCGGATCGGCCCTGCGTTTTCGGGTGTACGACTCAACAGGGCGCTTTGCAAGTCGCTACCCCGCACGTCCGTCGGCGCACCCGCGCAATTTTACGAAATATTAAGAAGGTTCCCGTTTGAATGGGTACGCGCGGCCGGAGTCCGCCGTCGCGTGCTATCGGGGAACTGGTCATGGAAACAGCGTCGCCGTTCGGGGGAGAGCCCGAAAACGAGGGAAACGACGTGGTCAGCAACGCGGAGGCCGCGGTCGCAGCCCTCGCCGACAGCTTCCTCGAATGGATTGCGGAAGATATCTCGAACGCCCGGAACGCGCTCGAAAACGCGAAATCCCGCCCCGACGACAACAACGAAGACCTGCAGACGATTTTCGGCGTCATGCACAATCTCAAGGGTCAGGGAAGCTCGTTCGGCTTCAACATGCTGACCCACATTGCCGAATCGCTGTGCGTCTACATCCGCGATGCGGCAGGCCCGGCCGACGAACAGCAGCTCAAGGTCGTCGCCGCGCATTTTGCCGCGATAGATTTCGTCATCGAGAGAGATATCAGGGGCGACGGCGGCGAGATCGGAAAGCCCTTGATGGCCAAGCTCGACGCGCTCAAGGCCAACGTTCCCAAACCCGACTGAGCGCCGAATCCCTCTCGACATAACCGGCCCGCGCCGTTTCGACGGCACGGGCCCGTAACGGATTTTCGAACCGCCGTCAGTGCGTCAGTTCGATCTCGACGCGGCGGTTTCGTGCGTCGCGGACGCCGTCGGCGGTCCTGACAACGGGCTCGTCCTCGCCGCGCGCGAGAACGGCTACGCCGACGTCCGGAAGGCCGACGGCGCGAAGGGCGGAGGCGACGGCACGGGCCCGATCCCGGCTGAGCGCTCGGTTATGCTCCTCGGAGCCGGCCCGATCGGCATGTCCGACGACCCGGACGAGGACGGCGCCCGTACGCCGCGCGGCCGCCGCGGCACGCGACAACTCGCCGGCGGTCGCCGCCGATATGGCGGACCGGTCGAAGTCGAAATACACGACGAATCGGGTCTCGAGCGAGCTGGTGTCCGGCGGGGCAGCGGCGAACGCGGCAGGCGCGACAGGCATGACAGACGACGGCACGATCGCCGGTGCGGCCGCGGTCATACGCCGCTCGATGTCCGCCATCGCTGTCTCGAATCCGGTCCGGCACGCCTCGATATCCGCCTGCTGGAAATTTTCTTCCTGCTCCTGGAGCCAGCAATCGAAGCCGAGCTGGGCGCGGGCGGCCTGGCGAGCGGTCGCAGGCCCGTGGGCGGCACCGGCCTCGAGGACGCGCGTCAGACGGTCGCGCGCTCCGGCCAGCGCCGGCAGAGCCGCGGCCGGCAGCTTTCGTGCCCCAAGCGATTCGGGCGGGGAAGGTTTGCCGGCGGCGGCGGCTATCGCCCTCCCGGCAAAGACGCGCGCGTCCGCAAAGTCGTTCTCGTCCTCTTCGGCGCGGGCCAGTTCGACATAGCCCTTGTGCAGTTCGGCGGCGAACGCGTTGGCAGGGGGCGCGGCGCGTTCCGCTTCGCCGATACCGGCAGCGCACGCGGATAGAAGGGCGGCAGTGGAAAGCGGCACGAATATTCTGGCGATCGGGGCCATATCGGGTCTCCAAATTGAATGCGTCGGCTTCGATTGCCCCACTAAGCGACGGCATTTCGGCCGCGGTAGGGCGAAATTGTGGAAAAACGGCGGCAGGTGCGATCTAATCGTCGTCGATGATCACGCCCGACACCCTGGCCGCCCTCGACCGTAACGACCCGCTTGCGCGGTTCCGGGACGCTTTCGACCTGCCGGAAGGCGTCGTGTATCTGGACGGCAATTCGCTCGGTCCGATACCGCACCGCACGCTCGCGCGGCTGATCGAGACTGCACGCGAGGAATGGGGCCAGTCGCTGATCCGAAGCTGGAACGAACACGACTGGATCGGCATGCCCGCCCGGATCGGCGACGGCATCGCACGGATCGTGGGTGCAGGACCCGGCGAGGTGATCGCTGCGGACTCTACTTCGGTCAACCTGTTCAAGCTCCTGGCCGCCGCCTGCCGGATGCGGCCCCACCGGAAAGCGATCGTCACGGAAGCTGACAATTTTCCGACGGACATATACGTGGCGGAGGGCCTCGCCGAGCTGCTGGGAAACGGATACGAGGTCAGGAAGGTCCGAAAGAACGAGGTTTTCGACGCGCTCGACGAGACCGTCGCGGTCGCGGTGCTGACCCATGTCGACTACCGCACGGGCGAAATGCTCGACATGGAAGCCGTCACGGCGGCGGCGCACGAGGCAGGCGCGCTGATGCTATGGGACCTGTCGCATTCGGCCGGCGCGGTACCGGTGGACCTGAACGGCGTCGAGGCCGATCTCGCGGTGGGCTGCGGCTACAAGTATCTGAACGGCGGGCCGGGCGCTCCGGCCTTCCTGTTCGTCGCGCGGCGGCACCAGGCGAGCGCCCGCCAGCCGCTGTCGGGCTGGATGGGGCATGCCGCGCCCTTCGACTTCGAGGATAGCTACCGGCCGGCGCCGGGCATCGCGCGTCATTTGTGCGGCACGCCCGGCGTCCTCGGCATGGCGGCGCTGGAAGAGAGCGTCGCGCTGTTTCTCGAAGCCGACATGTCCGAAATCCGCCGGAAATCCATCCTGCTGTGCGAGACGTTCATCGCACTGGTGGAGGAAGCCTGCGCCGGCCACGGCTTCGAGCTCGCCTCTCCGCGCGACGCGCGCCTGCGCGGCAGCCAGGTAAGTTTCCGGCACCCGGAGGGCTATCCGATCATGCAGGCGCTTATCGCCCGCGGCGTCATCGGCGATTTCCGCGCACCCGACATCCTGCGGTTCGGCTTCGCGCCGCTTTACGTCCGTTTTCGCGATGTCTATGCGGCCGTCGATATCCTGTGCGACGTCATGGAAACCGGTGCCTGGGACCGGCCGGAATACCGGACGAAGGCTGCCGTCACATGAGCCCATGGACATCGTCCGGGCGCAACGAGGAGACGAGATGACCGACGACAGACGCCCCGACCTGCCGGAAGGCGCCCATACGGATTTCCGCGACGCCATGACCTACGGCGACTATCTGCAGCTCGACGCGATCCTCGGCGCGCAGAAACCCCTGACCGGCCAGCACGACGAGCATCTGTTCATCGTCATCCATCAGGCAACCGAGCTGTGGATGAAGCTCGCGCTGCACGAGCTGCAGGCCGCCATCGCCGCGATAGACGCGGACGACCTGCGTCCGGCGTTCAAGATGCTGGCGCGCATCGGCCGGATACAATCGCAACTTATCCAGTCATGGGACGTATTGTCGACGCTGACGCCGGCGGATTATCTGATATTCCGGGACGCACTCGGCCAGTCGTCCGGTTTCCAGTCGCACCAGTACCGCCAGATCGAGTTCCTGTTCGGCAACAAGAACGCGGCGATGCTGAAACCGCACGAGGACCGGCCGGAAATCCATGCCCGTCTGAAGAAGACCCTCGAAAGCCCGACCCTGTACGACGCCGTCCTGCGCCTGCTCGCCCGCAGCGGCCTGCCGGTCCCGGACGAGGTGATCTCCCGCGACGTGACGACGCGCTATACGGGACATCCCGGCGTGACGGAGGTCTGGCTTTCGATATACCGGAACACGGAAACCTGGTGGACGATGTACGAGCTGGCCGAGGAACTGGTCGATCTCGAAGACTGGTTCCAGCAATGGCGGTTCCGCCACATGACGACGGTGGAGCGCATCATCGGCAACAAGCGCGGCACCGGCGGGACGGCCGGCGTATCCTATCTGCAGAACGCCCTGAATATCCGGTTTTTTCCGGAACTTTGGGAAGTCAGAACGGCGCTATAGGAATAATATTCAACCCTTTATTGTGTAATGCACGCCCCGAATAATACAAGGCGCTATTCTTAAATTTAACCGTTCATCAATCCCCCCCCTATAGATTCTTCTCCTGATCGGTCGGGGTATTTCCCGGTCGGTTTGCGTATCAGGTTATCGAGAGGAGTCGTGCCATGATGGCCAAACGTTTTCTTTATCCGTTTCTTGCCCTGCTGCTGATCGCAGCGCCGGCCTCCGCGAAGAAGGTTTCGCCGGAAGCCATTCAGGGCGCAACCACCGTCGACGTTGCCAAGGCGAAGGAACTGTTCGACAAGGGCGTGCCCTTCGTCGACGTCCGTTCCAATTCCGACTGGGATGCAGGCCGCATTCCGGGCGCCAAGCACCTGGAACTCAAGAAGGTGCTCAACGAAGCCGAACTTACCAAGGCCGTCGGCAGCAAGGACAAGGAAGTCGTCCTGTACTGCAACGGGCCGAGCTGCCTGCGGTCGTCCGACGCCTGCGCCAAGGCGATTAGCTGGGGCTTCAAGAAGGTCTGCTACTTCCGGACGGGTTTCCCGTCCTGGCAGGAAGCCGGCCACCCGACCGAGTAATCCGCAATAACCGGAACAAGCGAAGAGACGAGGGGGTAAAGAAATGCTTTTGAGGCAGCGGATTGTCTGTGCAGTACTTCTCGCCCTCTTGTCTCTTTGCGCCGGCTTCCTGGTTACCCAGGAAATCAAGGACGGCCGACGCGTAAAACAATCCGCCGACGCCGCGATCGCCGCGGACACGGCCCTCTGGCAAAATGTCGCGCGGGTCGAACTGAACGCCATGGGCAGCGCGATCAGGACGATCACGAGAAACCGGGCCGGACTCGCTGCTCTGGCAGCAGGAAAACCGGAAGAAGTACGCGACGAGTTTATCGGCGTCGCAAACCGGGCGGCCGCGTCGAAAACGGCCGAATCCCTCATCATTACCGACGCGGCGGGTAAAATCGTCTTTCCGGCGGAGCTTGCCGGCAAAGGCGCAGGCATCCCGCTGGTCGCCTCTGCGCTTCAAACCAAGAAGCGCGTTCGGGGGCTGGTGATTATTTCAGGCAAGCCGTCGTTTGCCATCGCCACCCCTCTCTACAAGGGTCGCGACGTCATCGGGGCTGCCGTTCTGGCCAACGGCCTCTCCCATGCCGCCGCCATCAAGGAAAGCGCCAATGTCGAGGTCGCGGTAATCGCGGCCGGGGGCGCAAACATTCATTCCACCGGCGAGGGATTCGAGGCTGCTGCGCTGCCCGAAAACACGCTGGGCGCAAACCCCGCATTCAGGCGGATCGCTCTGATGCGCCCCGGCGGCCAGGAGAATGCCGGGAAATCCGAAGCCGAAGCCGAAAAGACCGATGGCGCATCTGCACCTGTCGAACATGTCTTTCATGCCGTCGCGCTGCCGCTCGCCGGTATCGACGGCTCCATCGTGGGATATTTCGCAACCTTCAAGGACGTTACCGACTTCGCCCGCGCCGACAGCCGGTTCGAGTTGCTGTCCTACGCCGGGCTCGGCGGCATCGTGATCGCCTGCGTCGGGTTGCTGATCTTCCAGCTCCGCCGGTCGTTCCGCCCGCTCGACCAGGTAACCAGGTCGATACAGAAACTCGCGGAAAGCGACGTCGAGGTGGATATTCCCGCCTATCAGCGGAAGGACGAGATCGGTGCGCTGACCGGCGCGCTCGGCGTGTTCCGTGAGAATGCCATCGAAATTCGACGGGTTCAGGAAGAGTTGCAGGGACGCGAAC
>JAYQUR010000237.1:0-5788 GCA_038148075.1 Alphaproteobacteria bacterium
GCGTTGGACTACGTCCTCGGCATGGTCATGTGGACGCTGCTGGGGCGGGCGGCGATGAACCTCTTCCTGCCGGAAGATTCGAACTTCTTCTTCATGAAGGTATTCGTGAAGTTCACGAACCCGCTGCTACGGCTGTTCCGTCCCGTAACGCCGGCATTCCTGATCGTTCCGCTGATTCCGGTTTACGTCGCCTGGTTCGTCTTCATGTTCCGGTTTTACCTGATGCCGTGGCTGCTCGGATATTCGGTAATGGGAATGCTGTCGTTTCCGCTCGAGGGCGACCTTGCGGCGCTTCTGCACCAGTTCCTCTGCTGACATTCGTTCGACGGAGCGGGATGGGGGCTCGTCGATTCGCCCCAAATGCTTTGAAATACACGAACAACCGCCGTATAAAGCGGGCGGTTGGAGGGGGCGTCGCAAGCGCGCGGCGTTGACCGCTCGTTAACCTTAGGAGCGGACGTTCCGAAGGTATTCCCGACGGGCGGGGATTTCTGACGAAATCTGGGGTTCTATATGGACGAGATGTTGCGCGAATACCTGCCGATCCTGATTTTCATCGGGATCGCCGTGGGGATGGCCATTGCGGCGGTCGCGGCTTCCTACATCATCGCGCGCCAGCGACCGGATTCCGAAAAAGTGTCGGCCTACGAGTGCGGCTTCGATGCCTTCGACGACGCGCGCGGCCAGTTCGACGTCCGTTTCTACCTCGTCGCAATCCTGTTCATCATCTTCGACCTAGAGATCGCGTTTCTGTTTCCGTGGGCGATCTCGCTGTCGGACATCGGCGTGTTCGGCTTCTGGTCCATGATGGCGTTTCTCGGCGTCCTGACGATCGGCTTCATCTACGAATGGAAGAAGGGCGCCCTCGAATGGGAGTAGAAAAACCGCTCGCTCCCGGCGCCGCCCAGGACGCGATTCTTTCCCGCGTTACCGACGAGATTTCCGACAAGGGCTTCGTCGTTGCGCAGATGGACAAGCTCGTTTCATGGGCGCAGTCGGGCTCGCTGTGGCCGATGACGTTCGGTCTTGCCTGTTGCGCGGTCGAGATGATGCACACAGCGGCGAGCCGCTACGACCTCGACCGGTTCGGCGTCGTGTTCCGGCCGAGCCCGCGGCAGTCTGACGTCATGATCGTCGCCGGTACGCTGACCAACAAGATGGCGCCCGCGCTGCGCAAGGTTTACGACCAGATGGCGGAGCCGCGCTGGGTGATCTCGATGGGTAGCTGCGCCAACGGCGGCGGCTACTACCACTATTCCTATTCGGTGGTGCGCGGGTGCGACCGTATCGTGCCGGTCGACGTCTACGTTCCGGGCTGCCCGCCGACGGCGGAAGCGCTGCTCTACGGCATCCTGCAGCTCCAGAAGAAAATCCGTCGGACGAGCACGATCGCGCGCTGATGCCAGGCCGGTAAGAACGTTTATGGACGAAGCTCTCAACGAACTCGCTGAATACATCGCCGGCAAGGCCGGAGATGCGGTCGTCTCCGCCGACGTCAAGCTCGGCGAGATGGTGCTCGTCGTCCGCCGCGACGACATTCTCTCGGCGCTCAAATTCCTGCGCGACGACTCGAACTGCCTGTTCGAAGTGCTGGTCGACGTGACGGCGGTCGATTTTCCCGACCGGGCGGAACGGTTCGAGGTGGTCTACAATCTCCTCAGCCCGACCCACAATCAGCGTATTCGCGTCAAGCTGGCGTGCGACGAGCAAGCTACCGTCGAGTCGGCCGTGCCGCTGTTCAATTCCGCCGGCTGGTTCGAGCGCGAAGTGTGGGACATGTTCGGTATCTTCTTCAGCGGGCATCCCGACCTGCGCCGCATGCTGACCGATTACGGCTTCGAAGGGCATCCGCTGCGCAAGGACTTCCCGCTGACCGGCTATGTCGAGGTTCGCTACGACGACGAGCAGAAGCGCGTCGTCTACGAGCCCGTCAAGCTGACGCAGGATTTCCGGCATTTCGATTTCATGAGCCCGTGGGAGGGTGCCCAGTACATCCTGCCGGGCGACGAGAAGGCCGACGCCGAGGAAAAGACCGACTGATGGCCGAAACCGAAATCAAGAACCTGACGATGAACTTCGGGCCGCAGCATCCGGCGGCCCATGGCGTTCTGCGACTGGTCGTGGAAATGGACGGCGAGATCGTCGAGCGGTGCGATCCCCATATCGGGTTGTTGCATCGCGGCACCGAGAAGCTCATCGAATACAAGACCTACACGCAGGCGATACCGTATTTCGACCGGCTCGATTACGTCTCGCCGATGTGCCAGGAGCACGCGTTCGCGCTCGCCGTCGAGAAGCTTGCCGGCATCAGCGTGCCGCTTCGAGGGCAGTATGTCCGCGTGCTGTTCAGCGAAATCACGCGCATCCTGAATCATCTTTTGAACATCACGGCGTTCGCACTCGATGTCGGCGCAATGACGCCGTTGCTCTGGGGCTTCGAGGAGCGCGAGAAGCTCATGGAGTTCTACGAGCGGGTCTCGGGAGCGCGGCTGCATTCCGCGTATTTCCGTCCCGGCGGCGTCCATCGCGACCTGCCGGCCGGAATGCTCGACGATATCGTCGCTTTCTGCGACAGCTTCCCGGCGATGATCGACGATATCGAGGGGCTGCTGACCGAGAATCGTATCTTCCGCCAGCGCACCGTCGACGTCGGCGTCGTGTCGAAGGCCGATGCCTACGACTGGGGTTTCTCGGGGCCGATGCTGCGGGCAAGCGGCGTGCCGTGGGATTTGCGCAAGGCGCAACCTTACGACGTCTACGACCGAATGAAATTCGACATCCCCGTCGGCAAGAACGGCGACTGTTTCGACCGCTACCTGGTCCGTATCGAGGAGATGCGCCAGAGCCTCAGGATCATGCGGCAGTGCTGCGAAGAGATGCCCGAAGGGCCAGTGCGCACGCAGGACCACAAGGTCACGCCGCCGCGCCGTGCCGAGATGAAGAGTTCGATGGAAGCGCTGATCCATCACTTCAAGCTCTATACCGAAGGCTATCGCGTCCCGGAAGGAGAGACCTACACCGCGGTCGAGGCACCGAAGGGCGAGTTCGGCGTCTACGTGGTCTCCGACGGCACGAACAAGCCTTACCGCTGCAAGATCCGCGCCCCGGGCTTCGCTTTCCTGCAGGCGACCGACTTTCTGTCGAAAGGGCACATGCTTGCCGACATGGTCGCCATCGTCGGCTCGATGGATATCGTCTTCGGGGAGATCGACCGATGAGCGACCAGCCCGAAACCTTCGCATTCGACGCCGAATACAAGGCGCAGGCCGACCGTCATATTGCCAAGTATCCCGCCGGCAAGCAGGCGAGCGCGGTGCTGCCGCTGCTCGATCTGGCCCAGCGCCAGTGCGGCGGCTGGCTGCCGCGCGCGGCGATGGATCATATTGCCGAGCTTCTCGACATGGCTCCGATCCGCGTCTACGAGGTCGTCTCGTTCTACGAGATGTATCACGACACGCCGCGCGGAAAGCACGAGCTTCGGGTCTGCACGACGACGCCGTGCTGGCTGCGCGGCAGCAGCGATATCGTCGCCGCCTGCGAGGACGAACTCGGCTGTCACGTCGGCGAGACGTCGGCGGACGGCGTCTTTTCGCTCGACGAATTCGAGTGCCTCGGCGCCTGCGTCAACGCGCCGATCATCTGGATCGACGACGACTATTACGAGGACGTGGACCCGGACAGCGCGCGCCGCATTATCCAGGCGTTCCGCCGCGGCGAGACGCCGGAGCCAGGCACCGTCGCCGACCGGCAGAAATCCGCCCCGGCGGGCGGTCTCACGACGCTGACCGGATCGGGGGAGTAGGGACAGGATGCTGAGCGACAAGGACCGCATCTTTACGAACCTTTACGGTCTCCAGGACTGGGGACTCGAAGCGGCACGCATGCGCGGCGACTGGGACGGCACGAAGGAGATTCTTTCCAAGGGCCGCGACTGGATCATCAACGAGGTAAAGGAATCCGGCCTCCGCGGGCGCGGCGGCGCCGGTTTCCCGGCCGGTCTCAAATGGTCGTTCATGCCGAAGGAACCCACCGGCAAGCCGCACTATCTCGTCGTCAACGCGGACGAATCCGAACCCGGCACCTGCAAGGACCGCGACATCATGCGCCACGACCCGCATAAGCTGGTCGAGGGTTGCCTCGTCGCCGGTTTCGCGATGGGCGCCGATGCCGCCTACATCTACGTCCGCGGCGAGTTCTTCCGCGAGGCGGAGGTCCTGGATGCCGCCGTGCAGCAGGCCTACGACGCAGGCCTTATCGGCAAGAACGCCTGCGGCTCGGGCTACGATTTCGACGTTTACGTTCATCGCGGCGCGGGCGCATACATCTGCGGCGAGGAAACGGCGCTGCTCGAGAGCCTCGAAGGCAAGAAGGGCCAGCCGCGCATCAAGCCGCCGTTCCCGGCGAACACCGGCCTCTACGGCTGCCCCACGACGATCAACAACGTCGAGACGATCGCCGTCTCGCCGACGATCTGCCGACGCGGCGCGAGCTGGTTCGCGGGCTTCGGGCGCGAGAACAACACCGGAACCAAGGTATTCTGCATTTCCGGGCACGTGAACAATCCGTGCAACGTCGAAGAGGAGATGAGCATCCCGCTCAGGGAACTCATCGACAGGCACGCCGGCGGCGTCCGGGGCGGCTGGGACAATCTGAAAGCGATTATCCCCGGCGGTTCGTCCGTGCCGTGCCTGCCGAGGAACATCTGCGACAGCGTGCTGATGGACTTCGACTCGCTGCGCGAGGTGAAGTCCGGGCTCGGCACCGCCGCCGTCATCGTTATGGATCAGTCGACCGACATCATCGCGGCGATCGCGCGGCTGTCGAAGTTCTACAAGCACGAAAGCTGCGGCCAGTGCACGCCCTGCCGCGAAGGCACGGGCTGGATGTGGCGCGTGATGGAGCGTCTGGTGACGGGCGATGCGGATCCGTCGGAGATCGACGCGCTGCTCGACGTCTCCTTCGAGATCGAGGGGCATACGATCTGCGCTCTCGGCGACGCGGCGGCGTGGCCCGTTCAGGGGCTGATCCGTCATTTCCGGGACGAAATCGAAGAGCGGATCGCGGCCAACCGGTCGCGGTCGGCGGCGTAAGGCGGAGCGCGGGGCATGGCGAAGCTCACCATCGACGGTGTCGAGATAGAGGTCGAGGACGGCATCACCGTCCTGCAGGCCTGCGAGGAAGCCGGCGTCGAAATTCCGCGGTTCTGCTACCACGAACGGCTATCCATTGCCGGCAATTGCCGCATGTGCCTCGTGGAGATGGAGCGCGCGCCGAAGCCCATCGCGTCCTGCGCGATGCCGGTCGGCGAAGGCATGGTAATCAAGACCAATACCGAGACGGTGCGCAAGGCCCGCAACGGCGTGATGGAGTTCCTGCTGATCAACCATCCGCTCGATTGCCCGATCTGCGACCAGGGCGGCGAGTGCGACCTGCAGGACCAGGCGATGGCCTACGGCTTCGACCGCTCGCGCTTCAAGGAGAACAAGCGCGCGGTAAAGGACAAGAACCTCGGTCCGCTCGTCGAGACGCACATGACGCGGTGCATTCACTGCACGCGCTGCATCCGCTTCTCGACGGAGGTTGCAGGCGTCGAGGTGCTCGGCGCCACGGGCCGCGGCGAAAACATGGAAGTCGGCACCTACGTCGAGAAGGCGATCGCCTCCGAATTGTCTGCAAACATCATCGATTTGTGCCCGGTGGGTGCGCTGACCTCGAAGCCTTACGCGTTCGAGGCGCGGCCCTGGGAACTGGTGAAGACCGAATCCGTCGATGTGATGGATGCGGTCGG
>JAYQUR010000238.1:0-5768 GCA_038148075.1 Alphaproteobacteria bacterium
GCGGAAATCCTGCTGCGCGCGCTCGGCTACGACCCGGGTCCCGTGGACGGGATCCTGACCGAGGAGACGCGTCGGGCGCTCCGCAAATACCAGCTCGATTCCGCGCTGCCGGTGAACGGCCGCATGACCCGGCGCGTCGTCGAAAACATGCGACGCGATACGCGTTGAGCCGCCGAGCCAGAGAGAATACCGATGGAATTGCACCCCGCCCCCCAGCAGGAAAACGCGATGACGGAGATCGCGCTCGCCCTCGCGATGGGATTCTTCAGTCTGATGGTACTGACGCTCATCTCGATGGGCGCGGGCCCCGGCGAAAAACGCGCGCCGGACGCCCCTGCCGTCGTCGCCCTTGCCCCGTCGGGTGGCGTGCCGTCCGCCGCGACCGAAGCACCGCGGAAGAACGACCTGATCGTCATCTTCGACGGCGCGCGTTTTCTCGATACATCGCTCGCCGCCATCGACCCCGCCGCCACGGCACGGAAGGCGCAGCAGGCGGGCCGCCGCGTCGTCCTGGCGCTCGATCCCTCGCTCTCCGTCCAACAGGCAATGGAAGCGCGGGAACGCATCGGCGTGCCGGATCTCGTCGTCTCCGGCCTCGACGCCCGCTGGCTTGCAGCATTGCGAAACAAGAGAGGCAATCGATGAAAACCGGTGTTCCCACGCTCGCCATCGCCGCTTTCCTCGTCGTCGCGGCACACGGCAGCGCGACGGCCGCCCCGGCGCGCGATCAGAGAGCGGTCAACGCCGCCGAGATCAAGCGCATCGTCATGGTCGAAGCGCGGCGGATGAAGGTTCCGACGGCGCTCGCACTGGCCGTCGCCCATGTCGAATCCGGCTTCGACCCCAACGCCGAAAGCCACGCCGGCGCGCGCGGCGTGATGCAGATCATGCCGGCGACCGCGATGGGCGAATACGGCGTCGCCGCCGACGGGCTTTGGAATCCGCGGATCAACATTCGTATCGGCCTGCATTTCCTGAAGCGCCTGATCGTGCGTTACGGCCGTACTGACGTCGCGCTTTCCCATTACAACGGCGGCTCGCGCGTCGGTCCGCCAGGCCGCGCCCGCGTCCTGCCCTACACCCGCGCCTACGTCATCAAGGTCCACCGGGTTGCAGCTCGATACCGGTGGCGGATCCGAAACGGTCGCGTATGACCCCGAACCCACTCACAGGAGGAACAGACATGACTTCCACCCCCCTCAAGCCCCCCATTCTCACGTCTTTCGCGAAACGCGCCTGCGTCCTCGGCATCGCGCTCGCCGGCCTGACCGCATGCGTCACGGACGGCGGCGGCGCCCCCCCGGACACCAGCTATCGCGAGGCGCGCTTCGAGCAGATGCAGCAGCTCAAGGCGTTCGAGCGCTGCCGCGACGAAGGCCTGCATCTCGATGCGTCCGCCCGGGCGCGCGGCGCGGCAGACGCGTTCCTGACCAGCGCCGACGTGCTCGCCAAGTGCAACGCCGAGATCGGTTCGGCCGCCGCGATCGCGCCGGAGGACGAGCGCATGCGCCTCCACGCGCTGAGCGTCATCAACTACATCCGCGGCGGCGACGTCGAACGCGCCCGGCGCCAGTTCGAGACGTTCAAGACTGCGTGGCCCGACAACGATCTCTATCTCACCGGCGGCACGTCCTTCATCGCAACGGCCGAAACGCTGCTCGGCCGCACCGAGCAGCAGACGTTCGGCACCTTCATGGCGCTCAACGTTACCGACGAGATGAAGCGCGAGATGCGCCGCATGAACCATTGGAAGAACCGGTGAGCCCGCGAAAGGAAGGTCAGATCATGTTGACGTACGACACGATACGAAATGGTGCGATCGCCCTTGCCGTCGCGGCGGCAATCTCGACC
This sequence comes from Alphaproteobacteria bacterium, assembly GCA_038148075.1. Taxonomy (GTDB): domain Bacteria; phylum Pseudomonadota; class Alphaproteobacteria; order MPNO01; family UBA830; genus JAYQUR01. The sequence continues at coordinate 1,852 of JAYQUR010000238.1, forward strand.
GGCGCACATGCTGCCCCGCCGGCGAAATGGGCGCCATCGGCGAGCGAGAAGCTCGTCAAGCTGCCGGGCGATTACCTCAAGAAGGCGGTCGACAACGATTTCGCCCGCTCCGGCCTCGCCGCCGAACTGGCGCGGCTGGACGAAGATATCGGGCTCAAGACGCGAACGCTCCGCGATCTTCAGGGCGCGGTAGATCGCGCAGACGGCGACCTGCGTCTCGAACTGCAGCATCAGTTCCTTGAGGAAAAACGCGCCTATCTCGCCCTGATGAAGGAACAACAGGACGTCCGTCGGAAGCGCGCCGAGACCAAGGTCCGTCTCTACGAACGTCTCCTGTCCAAGATCAACGCGCCGGCGCGCGACGCGAGCCCGCAGAAGAAGGAACTGATCGCCAAGCAAACGGCAGCGCGGCAGCGCTTCGAAAATTCGGTCGGTCGGATCGACACGAAGCTCCTGCAGTCGTCGCTGACGGCCGAAAGCCGCTATTCGCGCGATTACGCGAAGAACCTCGCGGCCATCGAGGCGCTCGTCGGCGCGGTCAAGTCGCACCCGATGAACCAGGCACCGCAGATCGCAGGCGTCCCGGTCACGCGCGCCGAATACGTGCGGCAGCTCATCGGCGAAAACGAGGCGGATCTCGCCGTGATCGATCAGGAGCAGACCATCCTCGCCTACATGGCTAAGCTGGTCTCGCTCGACGCGCTGGCGCTGTCGGAAGGCATCGCCGCCGATTCCGAAACCGTCCTCGCCGATGCCCAGGGACCCGACGACGGGAGCCCCGCCGCATCGGTCGAATTCTTCGTTTCACGTTAACCGGAGGAAATCCCCATGAATCCCATGAAACGCACCATGCTCGTTCTTGCCGCCGCCTTGCCCGTTCTGGTCGGAGCCGGCGCGGCAAACGCCGGATCGCTGGAGAACCTCGAACGCGAGCGCGCGATCCTGATCGAAACGCTGCTCTCCAGCGATCTTCCCGCGCAGGAGCGCCACACTCGGGTCGCCGTCGCGCGGACCCGCCTGATCGATCTCGAACGCATGGTGCTGCGCGACAAGGACCTCGTCGGCAAGAACACGCCCGCCGTTCGCGCGGCGTTCGAGAATTACGACCTTACCTTCCTCGTCCACGCCGCCACCGAGAAGAATCGGGCGCTGAGCGACCACTGGCTCTCCGAAGTCGGCGTATCGACGCAGGCGGTCATGAACGCGCGGATGGGACGCCGCTGACATGCGCGCCCTCGTCCGCACCCTCGGTCACGGCTCGCAGGCGGCGAGCTACATGCTCGGCGGCCTCGTGCTCGCCACTGCGCTCGCCGTCGTCCTCGTTTCGCGCGACGTCTCGGAGATTACCGGCTGGGCGCTCGACGTGCTCGGCGTCGGCTTCCTCGCCCTGCTCGCTGCCCTCGTCTACGCCGCATTCTTCAGCCTGGTGCGGATGCGGCGCGGCGACGGCACGGCGTCGGACCGTCTGTTCTGGTACGAGGCGGGGCTGCAGGCGGCGAACGGGGTCACGACCCTCGCGCTCACGTTCACGCTGCTCGGGATCAGCCTAGGTATCGGCAGCCTTGCCGGCCAGGAGCTGGCCCCGGACACGGTGCAAGGCGTCATCCGCGACCTCACTGCCAATTTCAGCCTCGCCTTCATGACGACGGTCGTCGGCCTGCCGGTCTCCGCAGCCCTGCGGACGGCGCTCGTCATCGCCTACCGGCACGGGACGACGGCCGCCCCGGCCATTTCGGAAAGGAGTTCCCCATGAAGTTCCTGCTGTTCAATCTCGTCGTCGCTGCCGCGCTTGTCTTTCTGTTCTCGGGCGACCGCGCGGATATTGGGGCCACCGTTGCCGCGCTTTCCAATAAGGCCCAAGACATCGCAACGGACACGAAGCTGCAGCCGGCCGCGCCGGCAAAACCGGTAGTTCCTGCCGCCTTGCCGGCGAAGAAGGAACCCGCCGCCGATCCGGTTGCGCCTGCCGCCGTTCCAGTCGAACAGACCGGCAAGCCGGCCAGGGCCGCCGCGCCCGAAACCCTGAAGCGCCGCGTCGCCAGCGCCTCGCCTCCGAAGGCTCCCGTCCTGCCCCCCGACGTCGCAGAACGCCGCGAGAAGGTGCTGGGCGATCTCCTGCCGGACGGAAAAGGCGAGGAGAAGATCATCGAGGTCGACCCGAAGAAGTTCATGTCGCCGGAACAGCGCCGCCGCGACCTGATCCTGCTGTCGGAGGAGATGGAGCTGTTCTCCGCCGGCACGCTCGGCCGGTAGCATGCCCCGCCTGCGGCAAGTGGCGGTCGGCGCGGCGTCGGGCGCGGTCTCGCTCGGGCTAGGCCTGGCGCTGGTCCTGATGCTGAGCACCCGTACGCCGGACAACCCTCCCCCCAATCCAGAGAATGCAGCCGACCGGATAGTTTCCGACGCGGCCAGGGCCCGCTTGCAGGACGCCGTCATCCTGCCGCCGCCGCCCGACACGTCATCGTCTGCGAATATGGGGGCCGCCGAATCTCCGGCGCCTGAACCCGCCCCGCTCGCGCCGCGTGCGGAACATCGGATCGACGTCGCGCCGCTCCCGCCGCGGGCTCCGGCGGAGAGGCCGGTGGAGGTCACGCCCCTTCAACCGCGGCCGGAACCGGCCGTCGGCGTGGCGCCGTCGCCGCCCGTTGCCGAAGACCCCGTCCCGGCCGCGCCCGAACCGCTGCCGGACGCTGCGAAACGCGCCTCGCAGGACGAGCTCGCCGACGGGCGCGTGCTGCTGCGGATGCTGGAAAAGGGCAAAGGGCCGCTCGTCGAGATCGCCTGGCCGGACGACGCTGCGGCGCGATCGCGCCTGTACGCGGCGCTCGCCGCCTGTCACGGTATGGAAACCGTCCTGCTCGGCACAGGCGGCCGGCTTTTCGCGGAGAACGGGCGGAAGGGCGAAACGGCGGAAATCAATCCCGACAGCACCAGCGGTTTCGTCCGGCGGCCCGCCGGCGCGCTTCCCGCCCGCGAACGCGAGACGATCTCGCGCATCCGCCAGCGTCACGGCATGGCGTCCGGTGCGCCCGTCCGCTTGTTCCCGCGTTCGGTGGACGCAGCACTGCTTGGAGGACTTCAGGCTGCGGTGGGCCCGGACTATCTCGGCCGCCGCCTGATCCACGCGCACTACCGGCTCGACGGCAATCGCGTCTCGGTCGAACGGATCTACGCCGACGGCACGTCGATCCCTGGCGCCATTGCGCTTCCCCGCGTCCGGGCCTGCCGATAGGCCAAAAGAAAAGGGCGGGTCGAAAACCCGCCCTCTTGCGTCTTGTTCTGTCTCGCCTATTCGGCGGCCTGAGCGCTATCCCGCTGCTCGATGATCTCGAGCAGCTTCGGCGGCGACATCGGAAGCGACTGCGGCCGGACGCCGATGGCGTTGCCGATCGCATTCCCGATGGCGGCCATCGTCGGCACCACCGGCACCTCGCCGACGCCGCGGAGGCCGAACGGATGCTTCGGATTGGGTACCTCGACGATGACCGTGTCGATCATCGGGACGTCGGAGGTCACCGGCATGCGGTAGTCGAGGAAGCTCGCGTTCTGCAGCCTCCCGTCCTCGCCGTAGACGTACTCCTCGTTGAGTGCCCAGCCGATACCCTGCACCGCGCCGCCCTGGTACTGGCCTTCGACCTGCAGCGGGTGGATCGCCTTGCCGGCGTCTTCGACGACCGTGTAGCGGGTGACGTCGGTGCGACCGGTCTCCTCGTCGACCTTCACGTCGACGATGTGGAGGCCGAAGCCCGGCCCCGCGCCGGTGACGTTCATAGACGCGCTCGCAGTGACCGCGCCGTGCGACATGGTCGTCTGCTTGGCGATGTCGGCGATCGACAACGGCTCGAACTCGCCGACGTTGGCACTCGCCGGGCGGCATTCGCCGTTCTCGAAGACGACGCCGTCCTCCGGCACGTCCC
>JAYQUR010000239.1:0-5683 GCA_038148075.1 Alphaproteobacteria bacterium
GCTCGTTGCCTCCTCCAGCATCCTCGTACCGCTCGCGCTGATTGCCGATGCGCCCTGGACGCTCCCCGCCCCCGGCCTCGATACCGTCGCCGCGCTGGTCGGCCTCGCCTCGGTTTCGACCGCGTTCGCCTACCTGCTCTATTTCCGGATTCTCGATACGGCCGGCGCGACGAACCTCGCCCTCGTCACCTTCCTGATCCCGGTCAGCGCGCTGGCGCTCGGCGTTTTCATTTTGGGAGAGATCATCCTCCCCCGGCATATCGCCGGCCTGGTCTGTATCGGCGCCGGCCTCGCGGCGATCGACGGTCGGCTTTTCCGGCGGCGCGCCTAGATCACTCCCCGCTCCCGCAGCCCCTTCACCGCCTCGGCATCGAAGCCGAGTTCGCCCAGCACCTCGTCGGTGTGCTCGCCCAGCGTCGGCGGCGCGTTCAGCGGCTGGTCGTCGCGGCTGCCGTCGATGTAGACGGCGCGGCGCGAGAACGTCTGCTCGCCTTCGGTTGGGTGCACCGTCTTGTAGAACGTACCGAGATGCTTCACCTGAGGATCCTCGAAGACGTCGGGCAGCCTGTTGATCTCGGCGTAAGGAACGTCGTTTTCTTCCAGCCGCGGCGTCCAGTAGTCGCGCGGTTTCTGGATGGCCGCCTTTTTGAACTCGGCGTTCATGTCCATGTAGTTCGCGATGCGTGACATCCGACCTTCGTAGCGCGGATCGTCGCGCATGTGCTCGACGTGGAATGCCGCGGTCACGCCCTGCCAGAACTTCTCCTGCGACGACAGGTGAACGGCGAGCAGCTTGCCGTCGGCGCAGGTCATCGCGTGGCTCTGCGACGCCGCGACGCGCACTAGCGGCCCGGGCTCGACGCCCTGCTGCGTCATGTTCGCGAACGGATCCGGGATCATCCAGATCGCGGCTTCGAGCATGTTCACGTCGATCCGCCGCGGCGGGCCGCCGCGCTCGCGCTCGAACAGGGCGGCCAAGATCCCGTAGCAGGCGTTGATGCCGGTGATGTTGTCCGCGATCGTCGGGCCGGTGAGCTGGGGATTTTCCGGGTCCACGAACAGGCTCGTGATGCCCGATAGCGACTGCGCCACCGCATCGTAGGCCGGACGCTTCACATAGGGACCGTCCTCGCCGAAGCCGGTGATCGAACAATAGATCACCTTCGGATTGCGTTCGCGCAGAACGTCGAGCGACAGGCCGAGACGGTCCATCACGCCGGGCCGGAAATTCTCGAGGACGACGTCGGCAGACTCGACGAGCTTCAGGAGGATCTCCCGGCCCTCGTCCGAACGTATGTCGAGCGTGATCGCCCGCTTGTTGCGGTTGTAGGCGCCGAACTGCGAGCTGTAGAGACCGCCGCGCCAGTTGCGGAACATGTCGCCGCCTTCGACCTTCTCGACCTTGATGCTTTCGGCGCCCATGTCTGCGAGCATCATGCCGCACAGCGAACCGGTGATCATCGTCGTCAGTTCGATTACCCGCACCCCGTCGAGCGGTCCGGCCATCCTTCCCTCCCTGTCCTTTGCGTCGCCCGAAGGCGTTCGGTGGTTTTACCCGGTTTGTTTGAGCCGGGAGTCGCCTTGCAGTTCGGCCTGCTCCGCCGCGATCAATTCGTCCATCAGCTTGCGCACCTGCATGTTGGGAGCGTCGGCGTTGATGTCGATCTCCGGCGCATCAGGCATCTGCGACATGCGCGCCTGCTGGGCGTTGAGAACGCGCTCGTCCTCCAGGAACACCTGCGTGAACTGGGTCCGGTAGACCTCGTCCCACTCCGGCGAGTCGATCTTGAAATGCCGCGCATGCGCATAGAAATAGTGCGTGCTGGTTTCCGTCTCCGGCGTCGGCAGGTTCATCACCTTCATCTCGACGCCGTCCTTTTCGTCGATTTCGCCGACGTTGATCGGCGCGCCCTTACGCACGCAACCGGCATGATTGACGATGTAACCCGGCATGTCCGACGTCGTGATCAGCCATCGGTCGACGTTGCCCTCGAATTCGCCGGCCTTCTGGTAGAACGGCGCGGCCGGCCGGTCCATCACCATGCGCGTCATCTTCACCGAGCGGTCGAAACGCTCCGTTTTGACCGGGAAATCCACGATCGCGTCGTTGCCGATCGACGTCTGGTGCACGTAGCTGAGATGGGTGATGTCGAACAGGTTGTCCGAGATAAGCATGTAGTTCGCATCGAGATGAAGCGGCTCGCCGCCGCGTCCGGGGATCATCTTCCATTCCGGGTGATCGATCCACCACCAGTCGGGCAGCAGCGCTTCGTCGGCCTTGGCGGGATCGCCCGGCCATATCCAGATCCAGCCGTAGCGCCGCGCCACCGGGTAGGATCCGACCTGCGCCCCCGGCGGCACCTTCGACTGACCCGGCACCTTGACGCACGCGCCGGTCGCATCGAACTCGAGCCCGTGATAGCCGCACTGGATGTTGTCGCCCTCGACGCGGCCAAGCGACAGGGGCAGGTGGCGGTGACAGCAGCGGTCCTCGAGCGCGACCACGCTTCCGTCCGACCGGCGGAACAGCACGACCGGTTCGTTCAGGATGGTGCGCGCGAACGGCGCATCGCCGACTTCGCTTTCCCAGGCAGCGACGTACCAGGCATTCATGAGAAACATGTCGGCTCCCTCCCCTTCTTGGCACCGATGAGACGATTTCAACACATCAACCGGGTTTCGCACAACGCCGTTGGGCGCCTATCATGCGACAGACGAACGCCAGGGAGGAAAAATGGCCCGCATCGACGCCTACAACCACGTCATTCCGAGCACCTATTTCGAGAAATTCGCCGAACTCGCCCCCGATCCGCGGGTAGTGAAGTTCTTCGGCTCGCTGATGGCGCTGCACGATTCCGACGCGCATCTGCGGCTGCTCGATCCGTATGACGACTATCGCCAGGTGCTCTCGCTCGCCAACCCGCCGATCGAGATGCTGGGCTCGCCCGAACAGACGCCGGCGCTGGCGCGGATCGCGAATGACGGGCTCGCCGCACGCGTGAAAACCGACCCGGACCGCTTTCCCACGTTTATCGCGTCGCTGCCGATGAACAATCCGGACGCGGCCGTGGCGGAAGCGAACCGGGCCATCAACGAACTCGGCGCGCGCGGCGTCCAGATGTTCACCAACGTCCTCGGCAAGCCGTTGTCGGCGCCCGAGTTCTATCCGATCTTCGAGACCATGGCCGGTCACGACCTGCCGATCTGGATTCACCCGATGCGCGGACCGAACCATCCGGACTACGCGACCGAGGACGCGTCCGAGCACGAGATCTGGTTCACCTTCGGCTGGCCCTACGAGACCAGCGCCTGCATGACGCGCCTGATCTATTCGGGGATTTTCGACAAGCTGCCGGACATCAAGATCATCACCCATCACTATGGCGGAATGATTCCCTTCTTCGCGGAGAAGATCGCGATCGGCTTCGCGCAGATCGCTTCGGGCGACAAGGATCACAACCCCCTTGCCGCCGCCGCCGGCCTCAAGAAGCAGCCAAAGGAATACTTCAAGATGTTCTATGCCGACACGGCAACCAACGGCTCGCTGGCGGCGGCGCGTTGCGGGCTCGACTTCTTCGGGCCCGACCATTCGATCTTCGCGACCGACGCGCCGTTCGATCCCGAAGGCGGCTCGCTGCTGATCCGGGAGACGATCAAGGCGGTCGACGGGCTGGACGTGGACGCAGAGACGCGCGCGAAGATCTACGGCGGCAATCTCCAGCGCCTCATGAACCTCGCCTGAGCCTGCGGCCGTGATCGAGGGCGCCGTCGCCGAAGACATCCCCTTCCGGACGTTGGGGGCCGCTTTCGACGACTTCGCCGCGCACCATCCCGACCGCGTCGCGATCCATTCCATCGATCAGAACAGATCGGTTTCCTTTGCGGCGCTTAAGGCGCTGGTCGACCGCACGGCGGCAAATTTCGCCGCGCTCGGCGTCGCGCGCGGCGGCCGCGTGGCGATCCTGTCCGCGGACTGCCTCGAAAAGCTGGTCCTCATGTTCGCCGCCTGGCGCTGCGGCGCATCGGCCTGTCCCTTCCATGCCGAAATCGACGCCGACCACCTTGCCGACATCCTCCGGACGATATCGCCCGCGCTCGTCGTCTGGCGAACGGATATCGACGGCGAATTCCTGACCCGCGACCTCGATTGTCCCTCCGTCTCGTTCGCGAGCCTCGACGACGACGACGGGCCGTTCGGGGCGTCCTCCCCGGCCGGGGCACTTCCCGCCGCAGGGTCCGAATACGGCCCGAACGACGAAGGGTGCATCTTCGCGACCTCGGGGACGACCGACCGGCCAAAGTGCGTCGTCTGGGACCATCTCGGCCTCTGGCAGTGCGGTCTTTCGACGATCGATTTCACCGGCATGACGCCCGACGACCGGCTGCTCGAATACCGGACGTTCAGCTGGCTTTCGCCGCAGATCGTCACCTTCATGCCGTTCGTCACGCTCGGGCTTTCGATTTTCGTTGCGGACGGATTCTCCCGGTCGCGCTTCTTCGGCTGGGTGCGCGACCACCGGATCACGGTGGCAGCCGGCGTGCCGACCGTCATCAACATGCTGCTCGACGACCCCGTCGACATCGACGGGACGGACATTTCGTCGTTGCGGGTCATGACGGCGAGCTCGGCGCCGCTCGCACCGGAACGATGGCGCCAGTTCGAAGCGCAATACGGGATCATGCTGCTGCAGTTCTACGGCGCCTCGGAAGGCGGCTGGCTCTGCGGCAACCGGCATGACGCCCGGCGCATCGGCACCGCCGGACGGCCGGCAAAGCATATGGACCTCGCGATCGTCGACGCGGCCGGCGCGGTCTGCCCGCCGGACGTGGAGGGAGAGATCACGATACGCGGGCCGCAAACCGCCACGGCCACGATCTCGTCCGACGGCGTGTGGGAGGACCGGACGGCGTTTCGCCTGACGGATCGCGTTCGCGTCGGCGACCTCAGGGTCATGGACGAGGACGGCTTCGTGACCGTCACCGGCCGGGTCAAGGACGTCATCCTGCGCGGCGGCGCATCGATCTCGCCGCTCGAGATCGACGCCGCGATGATGCGCCATCCGGGCGTCGACGAGGCCGCGGCGGTGGGGGTCCCCGATCCGATCTGGGGCGAGGAAATCGTCTGCTTCGTCGTGCCCGCTTCCGGCGCCTCGCCCACCGAAGCGGCGCTGCTCGATCATGCCGCCGGGCTGCTGCCGGACTTCAAGAGGCCGCGGCATATCGCTTTCGTCGACGATCTGCCGCGCAACGACCGCGGCAAGGTAAAGCGCGACGACCTCAAGAAGCTCTGGAATTCCGAGCCAGCGGACCAGGACGCCCCCCCGTGAACGACAGCCACGGCCCCGCCGTATCGGCTGCGACAAAGTCTGCATTCAGAACTTGGCAAGTCGCGCCTCGCCAGCCATGGGTAGGGCTGCGTTTAGCCAATTCCACCCTTCTAAGCTGAGAAGATTATCTGTGAATTTTCGGCTTTAGTTTTGACCGAGAATAGCGTCGTTTCACCGTTTGAATAACTCTTCATACCATTCTTGGAACTGCCTACGGACCTCTAGTCCCGCCAGAAAACATAGAAACGCAAAGGCTATCGAGAATACCAAGACGGTGACGACAACAACGAAATGCATGGTTCTTTTTTCAGAAAGATGAGGGATTAATTCAATATTTTCTTCGCCGAAATTTAGAT
>JAYQUR010000240.1:0-5677 GCA_038148075.1 Alphaproteobacteria bacterium
GGCCGGACGCCAGCAGCCTTATGTTGTTGGCGACGGTCATCAACGAGACGGCGACGGTGTTGACCGCCCCCGACGCCTCGACGATCGCGTCGTGGGCGGCCATCGCTTCGAACTTGCTCGGCGCGGGGCGGAACTTCCGCATTCCCTTTCGCCCGAGCGCGCGGTTCAGTTCGTCGCAGAACCTTCGGTCGAAGCCCCGGATCGTGTTGAGGCCGGTGCCGACGGCAGTGCCGCCCTGGGCGAGGCACAAAAGACGCGGCAGTGCGCCGCGGACGCGCGCGATCCCGTTCTCGACCTGGGCCGCCCAGCCTGAAAACTCGTCGCCGAGCATCAGCGGCGTCGCGTCCTGGAGATGGGTGCGGCCTATCTTTACGATCTTCGGGAACGCTGCGGCCTTAGCGGCGAGCGAGGCATGGAGGGTCTCCAGCGCGATCAGAAGGCGCCCCTCGATCTCGAGAACCGCGGCGATGTGCATCGCGGTCGGGAAGGAATCGTTGGAAGACTGGCCCGCGTTGACGTGATCGTTGGGGTGGACGGGCTCTTTGTCTCCCCGTTTGCCGCCGAGCAGCTCGTTGGCGCGGTTCGCGATGACCTCATTCGCGTTCATGTTCGTCTGCGTGCCCGATCCGGTCTGCCAGACGACCAGCGGGAAATGATCGTCGAACTTGCCGGCGGCGACCGCGTCCGCGGCGCGCGCGACGGCGCGGCCTGTTTTTGCGGTCAGGACGCCGAGCGCGACGTTGGCCCGCGCGGCGGCGGCCTTCTGCAGGCCGAACGCGCGGACAACCGGCAGCGGCATACGTTCGTCGCCGATGGGGAAATTCTCGAGGCTGCGCTGCGTCTGGGCGCCCCAGTATCTGTCGGCGGGCACGCGCATCTTTCCCATGCTGTTGCGCTCGATCCGGAACTTCGCGCCCGCCATCTAGCGCTTCTTCCCCGTTCTCTTCGCTGCCGCGGCGCGGCGCGCGACCTCATGGGCGTCCCGCGCCCAAGTGAGCAGGTCGTCGGGGTCGTCGAACACGTCGGGCGGCACTTCCCAGTATCCGAGGCTCGCCGGCTTCTTCTTGCGCATGTAGGTGAAGGGTTCCATGCCTGCCGCCTCGAACGCCGCCCGGTTGCCGTCGTCGACTTTCAGGTAGAGCGCATCGTCGGCGATCAAGCCGAACATCAGCCCGTCCATAAAGACCCCGAAGCCGCCGAACATGCGCTTGCCCATCACCGGTCCCATCGGGGTCAGCCGGTCGGTGACGTCGTCGCAGAAGGCCGGGTCGCTCGCCATGCGTCCATTCTATAAGATGGCGCCCATGGGAACCATCTGTGAGGAAAAGGGATATGGCCGGTAAGATCGAAGCCAAACTTGCGGCGCTGGGCTACGCGTTGCCCGCGGCGGCAAGCCCCAAGGTCGCGAAGATCTTAAACTGGAAACGAGCCGGAAATCTGCTGTTCGTTTCCGGGCAGGTGCCGCGCGTCGACGGCGAGATTTCATGGATCGGCAAGGTCGGTCGCGAGTACACGCTGGAACAGGGCCAGCAGGCGGCGCGCGACAGTGCGTTGATGGTGCTCGGCTGCGTGAAGGAAGCGCTGGGCGATCTCGACAAGGTGAAGGAGATCGTCCGGATAAAGGGCTACATCAACGTCGACCCCGATTTCACCGACGTCTCGGCCTGCCTCAACGGCGCATCCGAGCTGTTCATCGAGCTGTTCGGCGATCCCGGCCGCCATTCGCGCACCGCCATCGGCGTCGCGTCGATGCCGTTCGGCGTCGCGATCGAAGTGGAGGGCGTGTTCGAGGTGGCCGACTAGGCGCGATCGACCTCAGCCCAGCGGATCGACGCCGATTTCCGGATACAGGCCGGCCTCGCGGGCGCGCTGGCGCAGCAGGGCGTAGATCAGGTCGATCATCGGCGTCTCGATGTCCAGCAAGCGGGCGATCTCGACGACCGCGCCGGTGATGCCGTCGACCTCCATCGGCCGGCCCGCTTCGAGGTCCTGCAGGATCGAGGTCTTGTGTCCCGAGACGAGCCGCGTCATCTCCACGCGATCGGCGATCTTCGTTGCAAACGTGACGCCCAGCGCTTCGCCCACCGCCTGGACTTCCTCCATGATGCGGACGCCGAGCGCCTGGAGATCGTCGCGCTCGACCAGCGGGCCCAGCGTCGACATCGTCAGCGCCGCCATCGGGCTGAACGAGACGTTGCCCCACATCTTGGCCCACAGCTCGTCGCGGATAGCGGGAAGCACGGGCGCTTCCAGGCCGCCGGCCTCGAGCGCCGCCGAGACGCGTTTCACCCGCTCCGAGGCGGACCCGTCCGGCTCGCCGAGCGCGAAGCTGCGGTTGCCGATGTTCCGGATGACGCCCGGCTCCGCGACCATGTTGCTGGAGTTGATGACGCAGCCGATCACCCGATCGCAGCCGATCGTCGCCGCGATGCGCCCGCCCGGATCGACGGTCTGCAGCGTATGGCCGTCGAACTTTCCGCCGTGCTTGTGGAAATACCAGAAGGGGATGCCGTTCTGCGCCGCGACGACGACGGTCTCGGGCCCGAGCAAAGGCGTCATCGCCTCGGCCGCCGCGGTCAGCGCATGCGCCTTGGCGGTGACGAAGACGACGTCCTGGACGCCGAGCGATGCGGGATCGTCCGTCGCCGGCGTCTCGACGGTGAATTCGTCGTCGCCCGCGATCACCCTGAGCCCGTTCGCACGGATCGCGTCGAGCTGCGCGCCGCGCGCGACGAGGGCGACCTCCGCGCCCGTGTCGGCCGCGTTGCGCGCCATCAGCCCGCCGACGAATCCGCCGACGGCGCCGGCGCCGAATACGCAGAATTTCATGAGCGTTCCCGTTCCTTGCGATGCAGGTCGGCCAATTTACGCCACGGCTCGATCGACCACCAGCGCGTGGCGAGGCCGGACGGGGACGGCAGGACGAAGATGCGCGTCTCGCCGATGCGCGCGTCCTGCGGCCCGTAATCCGTCAGGCCCGCGCCGAATATCTGCAGCAGGAACAGCCCTGCCGGCCGCTTGCCGGTAAAGGCGAGATGGCGCGGTCGATGCTTCTCGATCTTCTCCAGGAGTGCACCGGCGTCGTATGCGTCCGATGACAGCGCGGCGTCGATTCCCGCTTCGTGCTTGGCGAGATCGGTCAGGCCGATGCCGAAAGACGTGACCGCGCGGAATTCCTGCGGGTCGAGCCGCCGGTCGGTGAAGCCGGCCTCATGCAGCGTCGGCCAGAATCGGTTGCCGGGCCGCGCATAGTAGGCGCCGACGGCCGCCGAGGTGGGGCTAGCCGCGGATCCGCAGAACACGGTGACGAGGCCCGGTTCGAAAATGTCGGGCAGGACGCTCATGCCGCGCCCGCGACCGTCGGCGCGTCGGCGGGCTCAGATATTGGCGAAGAAGTCGTTGCCCTTGTCGTCGACGACGACGAAGGCGGGGAAGTCCTCGACCTCGATGCGCCAGATCGCTTCCATCCCGAGTTCGGGATATTCGACGCACTCGACCTTCTTGATGCAGTCCTGGGCGAGACGCGCGGCCGGGCCGCCGATCGAGCCGAGATAGAAGCCGCCGTGGTTCTTGCAGGCGTCGGTTACCTGCTTGGAGCGGTTGCCCTTGGCGAGCATGACGAAACTGCCGCCCTTGGCCTGGAACTCCTCGACGTAGGAATCCATGCGCCCGGCGGTGGTCGGCCCGAACGAGCCGGAGGCGTATCCCTCGGGCGTCTTGGCGGGGCCGGCGTAATAGATCGCGTGATTGCGGAAGTGGTCGGGCATCGGCTCGCCCGCATCCAGCCGTTCCTTGATCTTGGCGTGTGCGGCGTCGCGCGCGACGATCAGAGGCCCGGTCAGCGACAGGCGCGTCTTCACCGGGCAGTTCGACAGGATCTTGCGAACCTCGTCCATCGGTTTGGTGAGATCGATCTGCACGACCTCGTTGGTCAGGTCCGCGGCCTCGACGTCCGGCATGTATTTCGCCGGGTTCATCTCGAGCTGTTCGAGGAAGATGCCGTCCTTCGTGATCTTGCCGAGGGCCTGGCGGTCCGCCGAGCAGGAGACGCCGAGGCCGATCGGCACGCTCGCGCCGTGGCGCGGCAGGCGGACGACGCGGACGTCGTGGCAGAAATACTTGCCGCCGAACTGGGCGCCGATGCCCATGTTGCGGGTCAGTTCGAGGATTGCCGCTTCCATCTCCAGATCGCGGAACGCCTGGCCGTGCTCGTTGCCGTGCGTCGGCAGCCCGTCGAGGTAGCGCGTGCTGGCAAGCTTGACCGTCTTGAGGTTCAACTCGGCCGAAGTGCCGCCGATGACGACGGCGAGGTGGTAGGGCGGGCAGGCGGCGGTGCCGAGCGTGCGGATCTGGGCGTCGAGAAACGAAATCATGCTCTTCTCGTTCAGGACGGCCGGCGTCTGCTGGTAAAGAAACGTCTTGTTGGCCGAGCCGCCGCCCTTGGCGACGAACAGGAACTTGTAGGCGTCGCCGTGCGTCGCATAGAGGTCGATCTGGGCCGGCAGGTTGTTGCCGGTGTTCACCTCCTGAAACATCGACAGCGGTGCGACGTTGGAATAGCGGAGGTTGCTCTCGGTGTAGGTCTTGAGAACGCCGTCGGAGATGGCGGCCTCGTCGTCGCCCTTCACCCAGACGTTCCGGCCGCGCTTGCCCATCACGATCGCGGTGCCGGTGTCCTGGCACATCGGCAGGATGCCGCCGGCGGCGATGTTCGCGTTCTTCAGAAGATCGAGCGCGACGAAGCGGTCGTTGTCGGAGGCCTCCGGGTCCTCGAGGATGTTGCGGAGCTGCTGCAGGTGCCCGGGCCGGAGATAATGTGCGATGTCGACGAAAGCCTGCGCGGTCAGCTGCTTGATGCCTTCCGGGTCCACCACCAGCACGTCCTCGCCGTCGAAGCTCCCGGTCGACACGTAATCCGACGAGAGCTGTCGGTATTCGGTCGTATCCTCTCCGAGCGGAAACATCTCGTGAAACGGCTGGTCGGACATGGGTTCGCCTCCGGTGGCCGCGCAGGCCCGCGCGGCGGGTGTGTCAGGAATTATTTCTTCTTGCGGAACGCATCCAGCGCGACGACCTCGCCCGACTTGGGCGTTTCGTCCGTTTCCGTTTCGCCGGATTCGCCGTCCGGCGCGTCGAGGTCTTCAGGGAGGTTGAGCGCATCGTCGTCGTCCTCCTCGTCCGTTTCGGGCGCCTTGAACTGCAATCCGAAATTGACCGACGGGTCGGCGAAGCCGGTCACCGCATCGAGCGGGATATGGAGCCGTTCGTTCCTGCCGGAAAAGCTGAGCGTGATCTCGAAGGCATCCTCGGAGACATCGAGACCCCAGAACTGGTGCTGGATGACGATCGTCATCTCGTCCGTATATTGCGCGACCAGGCGGCTCGCAATGTCGACGCCGGGCGCCTGGGTCCGGAACGTGACGTACATATGATGATCGCCGGGCAGCCCGTCGGCCGCGACGCGCCGCAACGCTTCGCGGACCACCGTCCGCATCGCGCCTTCCACCAGCGCCTGATAGTCCATCAGATCCTCAGACATGGCGGGACTATTATGCGATGACGGCAGGCGGCGCAAGCGATACGCGGGAAAGCGGTCTTCTGGCGGGCGGCGCGATTAGTGGGGGGGCTTCTGTTGCCCGGCGCCCCCCCGAACCGCGCTTGCCTAATTAGGCAGCGA
>JAYQUR010000241.1:0-5643 GCA_038148075.1 Alphaproteobacteria bacterium
GTCATACGCTGCTCAAGGTTTTTGCGGGCTTCGTCCCGGCGCTGGGAGCGGCGGGCGTGCTTCCGCTGGCGTTCGTCGGCGCGCTGACCGGTCTGGAGATCCTGATTGCGTTCCTCCAGGCGTACGTGTTCGCGATCCTTACCTGTCTCTACATCAACGATTCCCTGCATCTTCATTAGGCGGCGGCACACGTAACCCCCGCTCAACCAGTATCGAAATCCAGAAAGGAACACAGAAATGGAACTCGAAGCAGCCAAACTCATCGGCGCGGGTCTCGCCGTGATCGGCGTCATCGGCGCGGGTATCGGTATCGGCAACGTCTTCTCGGCGTTCATTACCGCCGTCGGCCGCAATCCCGCCGCGCGTGACGAAGTCTTCACCATGACCATGTTGGGCTTCGCGCTGGTGGAAGCCATCGCGCTGTTCGCGCTGGTTATCGCGCTGATCATTCTGTTCGGATAACGGCTCGGTAGCCGCCGGGCCGGAATCGCAAGATGCCTCAGCTAGAGCAGATCCATACGTTCCTCGGCCAGATTTTCTGGCTCGTGGTCACATTCGGCGTCCTGTACGTCGTGCTTTGGAAGGTCGCGCTGCCGCGCGTCTCGCTGATCCTCCTGGATCGGCAGGAGCGGATCGACGACGACCTGCGAAAGGCCGAGGAGTTCAAGGCCGAGGCAGATCAGGCGATCGAGGCATACGAAAAACTCGTTGCCGACGCGCGGTCCGAAGCGCAATCGGTGATCCGGGAAGCGAACGAAGCGCTAGCGGCGGATGCCGCGCAGCGGCAGGAAGCGCTGACGGCAAAGATCAAGGCCGACACGGCGGCCGCGGAGCAAAGGATCGCGGCTGCGCGGACGGCGGCTGTCGCCAGCATCCAGACCGTCGCGGCCGAGGTGGCCCAAGCCGCAACCGCGCGCCTGATCGAAACCGACGTCGCATCTTCCGAAGCGGAAGCGGCCGTCGCCGACGCGCTGCAGAACCGGAGCTGATATGGACTGGAACGATCCTACTTTCTGGGTTGCCGTCGGCTTCGTGATATTCGTCGCCGCCGTCTTCAAGGCGGGTTCGAAGGCGCTTACCCGGATGCTCGATTCGCGGGCAGAGGACATCAAGAAGAGCCTCGACGAAGCTGCCGGCCTCCGCGAGGAAGCGCAGCAGCTCCTGGCCGAGTACCAGCGCAAGCAGCGCGATGCGGTGAAGGAGACCGAAGACATGGTCGCCCGGGCTCGGGAAGAGGCAAACCGGATCGCGCGCGAAGGCGCCGAGAAGCTCGAAGACGCGCTCAAGCGCCGCGAACAGCTGGCGATCGAGAAGATCGCCCAGGCGGAAGCCGACGCTCTCCGCGAGGTCCGGTCGATGTCGGTCGAGATCGCCATCGCCGCGACGCGCGCGCTGATTGCCGGCAAGATGGACGAAGGCAAGGCCGCGGCGCTGATCGACGAATCGATCTCCGACCTGTCGGGCAGGCTTCACTGAGGCCCCTTCCGAAGGAACAAAAAAGCGGGCCTTGGCCCGCTTTTTTATTGCGCTCCCCTTGCCCTATTCGGCCGCCTCGCTGTGCGGCGTCTCCGGGCGCCAGCGCAGCACCGGATGCCGGGCCGCGGCAGTCTCGTCGAGACGGCGGCGCGGCGTGTAAACCGGCGCTTCATGGAAACGCGCGGAATCGCCGGCCCGCGCCCGCTCCGCGAGAAAGCGGACGGCCTCCACGAACTGGTCGATGCTTTCCCGACTCTCGCTTTCGGTCGGCTCCATCAGCAACGCGCCATGGACGACGAGCGGGAAATACATCGTCATCGGATGGAATCCTTCGTCGATCATCGCCTTTGCGAAATCGAGCGTGCTGACATGGGTTCCCTTCAGGAACGCATCGTCGAATAAAACCTCGTGCATGCAAGGCCCCTCATAGGCGAGGCTGAGAAGATCAGACAGGCGGGCGGCCAGGTAGTTTGCATTGAGCACCGCATCGCTCGATGCCTGCCGCAACCCGTCGGCACCGTGGCTCATCATGTAGGCCAGCGCGCGAACGAACATGCCCATCTGGCCGTGGAACGCCTTCATGCGCCCGTAGGGCCGCGCGTCGCCCGCGTCGTCGGCATGCTCGACGAGCCGGAAGCCCTCCCCGCAATCGACCACCCAGGGAAGCGGCGCATAGGGCGCCAGCGCCGCCGACAGCACCACCGGGCCGCTGCCGGGACCGCCGCCGCCGTGCGGCGTGGAGAATGTCTTGTGGAGATTCAGATGCATGCAGTCGATGCCGAGATCGCCGGGGCGGACGCGCCCGACGATCGCGTTGAAATTCGCGCCGTCGCAGTAGAAATACGCGCCCGCCGAATGCACCGCCTCTGCCTGCTCCAGGATCTCGTCCTCGAACAGCCCGCACGTGTTGGGGTTGGTCAGCATGAAGGCAGCGACGTCGTCGCCGAGCGCCGACTTCAGCGCTGCGAGGTTGACCCGCCCGCGGTCGTTCAACGGGATCGCCTCGACCGCATAGCCGCAGATTGCAGCTGTCGCCGGATTGGTCCCATGTGCGGAATCCGGTACCAGCACGCGCTTTCGCGCATCTCCGCGCGCCTCCAGCGCCGCTCGCGCCGTCATCAGGCCGCACAGTTCCCCGTGTGCGCCCGCTGCAGGCGACATGGCGACGGCCGGCATGCCGGTAAGCGTCCGGATCCAGTGCGACAGCGTATCGATCAGCCGGAGCGCGCCCTGCACTGTCGCTTCCGGCTGCAACGGATGGAGATCGGCAAAACCCGGCAGCCGCGCCAGTTTCTCGTTGAGGCGCGGATTGTGCTTCATCGTGCACGAGCCGAGCGGGTAGAAGCCCGAGTCGATCGCATAATTCTTCTGGCTGAGCCGCGTATAGTGACGCACGACCTGAGGTTCCGACAGCCCGGGCAAACCGATCGCGTCGCGCCGCTCGAGCCCGCCCAAGCGGCTTCCGGCCGCCGGAGGCGCCGGCAGGTCGACGCCGCAACGGCCGGGCGCATCCTGTTCGAAAATCAGCGGCTCCTCGATCTGCAGCCCCCTGTTTCCGGTATGGGTCCCGGCATCGGCTGCAGAAACGCTGCCCGCAGCATCGGGACGCGACGTCCTTCCCTGGGATCGGTCCATCAGGCGGCCTCCTTCAGCGCCGCCGCAAGGCGGTCCATATCCTCTTCCGTCGCGGTTTCCGTCACGGCGACCATCAGCAGTCTTTCGACACGCGGGTCGTCCGGCAGAAGCCGCGACAGCGGGACGCCTGCAAGAATTCCCTCGCCTGCAAGCCTGTCGACGACGGGCGCGGCAGGTGCCGGGAGGCGTACCGTGAACTCGTTGAAGAACGTCTCGTTCAGTATCTCGACGCCGGAATCCGCAAGCTTCTCCGAGAGTTGAACCGCCTTCGCGTGATTGAGGGCGGCCAGCCGGCGAAAGCCGTCCTCGCCCAACAGCGAGAGGTGGATCGTAAATGCGAGAGCGCACAATCCCGAATTGGTGCAGATGTTGCTCGTCGCTTTTTCTCGGCGGATATGCTGTTCGCGGGTCGACAGCGTCAGCACCCAGCCGCGCCGGCCGTCGACGTCGGCGGTCTCGCCGGCGAGACGGCCGGGCATCTGACGCACGTGCTTGTCGCGTGCGGCGAAGAGCCCGACGTAGGGACCGCCGAAATTGAGCGGGTTGCCGAGCGACCGGCCTTCGGCCGCAACGATGTCCGCGCCCATGTCGCCAGGCGCCGTCAACGCGCCGAGGGCGACGACCTCGGTCATCGCGACAATCAGCAGCGCGCCCGCGGCATGACAGGCATCCGCCAGCGGCCGCAGGTCGCGAACGCGGCCGAACAGGTCGGGATACTGGACGACGACGCAGGCGGTATCGTCGGAAATTTCCGCCTCGGCGTCTTCCGTACCGTCCACATCCGCGGGCAGCCGATGCACCTGCCCTTCCAGAAACTTCAGGAGCGTTTCGGTAGTCTCGGAATAGTGAGGATGCAGACCTCCGGACAGGACGACCCTGGTCTTCCGGGTCACCCGCTGCGCCATCAGCGCCGCTTCGGCACAGGCCGTCGCGCCGTCGTACATCGAGGCGTTGGCGACATCCATGCCGGTGATCAGCGCAACCTGCGTCTGGAACTCGAACAGCGCCTGAAGCGTACCCTGCGAAACCTCGGGCTGATAGGGCGTGTAGGAGGTCAGGAATTCGCCGCGCTGGATGAGATAGTCGACGCTCGCCGGGACATGGTGACGGTAAGCGCCGGCGCCGACGAAAAACGGGACGCTACCGGCCGGCACGTTCTCCGCCGCCATGGCCGAGATCGCGCGCTCGACCTCCAGCTCCCCCTGATGCGGCGGCAGGTCCACCGGCTCGGAAAGATGCACGCTGCCGGGTACGTCGCGGAACAGACCATCGACCGACGGGACGCCGATGACGGCAAGCATGTCGCGACGGTCCGCGTCTGTCAGGGGCAGATAACGCACGGGATCAGCCCTGGCTCGCCGAGAATTCGGCGTAGGCGGCTTCATCCATCATTCCGTCTAGTTCGGACGGATCGCTCAGGCGGATCTTCATGAACCAGCCATCGCCGGTCGGCGACTGGTTGACGAGTTCGGGTGTGCCTTCCAGCGCTCCGTTGACCTCTACCACCTCGCCGGAAACAGGCGCGTAGACGTCGCTCGCCGCCTTTACGGATTCGACAACCGCGGCCTCCGCATCCTTGGCGACCTGCGTACCGACCGCAGGCAGTTCGACGAAGACGACGTCGCCGAGCTGCGACTGGGCGAAATCGCTGATGCCGACCGTGGCCACGTCGCCATCGACGCGGATCCATTCGTGTTCCTGGGAATATTTCAGATCGCTCATGTCTGCTCCTGTCCTGTTCGGGTCTTATTGTGGACCGCGGAAATATCTGTGGGGGACGAACGGCATCGAACTGACCCTTCCCGGCCGCGGTGTACCGCGGACAACCAGGCCGACCCCGGCGCCTGTCGCCGCATGCGCCGTCGCGACGTATCCCATCGCGACGGGACGGTCGGCGCTCGGTCCGAACCCGCCCGACGTGACGCTGCCGATGACGGTTCCGGCAGTATCCGTAATCTCGGTCCCTTCGCGGGCCGGCGCCCGGCCGTCGGGAAGGATTCCGACTCGTTTTCTCGAAACGCCGTTCTCGAGCTGCCCGCGCACGACCGCGTCGCCGGGGAAGCCGCCGTCCTCGCGGCGGCGCTTGCCGATCGACCAGGCGAGAGCCGCCTCGACCGGCGTCGTCGTTGCGTCGATATCGTGGCCGTACAGGCACAGGCCCGCCTCGAGCCGCAGCGAATCGCGCGCACCGAGACCGGCAAGTTCGACCTCGGTCTCGCCGAGCAGCAACTCGGCGATACGCACCGCGTCCGATGCGGGAACCGAAATCTCGAAACCGTCCTCTCCGGTATAGCCGGACCGGGTAACCGCGAGACGGCTCCCGTCGATCTCGAACGGCAGCGCGCTCATGAACGGCATTGCGGCCGCATCGGGCGCGAAGCGGGCGAGGACGTCCGCGGCCGCCGGGCCCTGAAGCGCGATGAGCGCGCGCTCGTCGAGCACCTCGACTTCGATCTTCCCCGGAAGCCCGGCTTCGAGATGGGCGATATCCGCGGCCGGGCGGGCGGCATTGACGACGAGGACCAGAGAAGC
>JAYQUR010000242.1:0-5627 GCA_038148075.1 Alphaproteobacteria bacterium
GGTACCTCCATCGCAGGACCAGCGGCCCCGTCGGATCGAGTAGCATGTTCGGAATCCGACGAAGCAGTCCCGGGGTCGCAATCGGCACAACCGCGTCGACCTGGATCAAACCGGCATTGCCGAACGACGTCCCCGCGCCCGGGTCGAGGCGATCGATCAGCGTGACCCGGTGCCCGTCGCGCTGAAGCCATGCGGCACAGCACAGCCCGACGACTCCCGCCCCCAATATCGTGAAATGTTTTTTTCAGTCACTTCCGTCACGCCGACCGGTTCCGTTACGCGATTTTATGGGGATTCCGCTATAAATGCCTATATCCCTATGCGTAGTTGCCCCAGAGGAGTTCGGGATCGAATGGACATTACCGCACTTATCGCGCTTTCGAT
Source organism: Alphaproteobacteria bacterium (assembly GCA_038148075.1). Lineage (GTDB taxonomy): Bacteria > Pseudomonadota > Alphaproteobacteria > MPNO01 > UBA830 > JAYQUR01. Next base: position 385 of record JAYQUR010000242.1, read on the forward strand.
GGGCGCCGCCTGGGCCAGCGGGTTGAACCTGTATGCCGCGTGCGCCGTACTCGGACTGATGGGAGCCACTGGCTCCGTCGACCTGCCGGCCGGTCTCGAGGTGCTTCAGAATCCGTGGGTCATCGCCGCCGCCGGCGCGATGTACGTCGTCGAATTCTTCGCCGACAAGATACCGGGCGTCGATTCCGCCTGGGACACGATTCATTCCTTCGTCCGCATTCCGGCCGGCGCAGTTCTGGCCGCCACCGTCTTCGCCGATGCGGGCACGGGCGAAATGCTGATCGCCGGCGCAGGCGGTGCGGCGCTGACGGCCACGACGCACGCGATCAAGGCCGGCACGCGACTGATGATCCATACGTCGCCGGAGCCAGTGACCAACTGGACCGCTTCGGTAACCGAAGACGTTGCCGTGATCGGCGGGCTGTGGCTTGCGCTCGCGCAACCGGCCGTTTTCATCGGTTTGCTCGTTCTCTTTATCCTGCTTGCGATCTGGCTGCTGCCGAAGATCTGGCGCGCGATCCGCGCGCTGTTCGCCCGCATCGGCCGTCTTCTGGGAAAAGAGACGGAAGCGCCCTCTCTGTCGGGTGTCCGCGTGACGTTCGGACGCAAGCAGATCGATACCGACGGCGCCTGATTTTACCCGGCGGCGAACCGGTTGTGCCGCCCCCGCAGGCATGCCATCCTCGCCGAACCCATCCAAGGAGACCGCTATGGCAGACCCGATCAAGGTCGAGGTTTTCACCGACTACGTCTGACCCTGGTGCTATCTCAGTTCCGTGCGAATTGAAAAGCTGAAGCAGAACTTCGACGTCCAGGTAGAGTACGTCCACTTCCCGCTGCATCCCGACACGCCTGCGGAAGGCCGCGAGATGGCAGGCTTTTATGCCGAGCGCGGGCTCGATCCCGAGAAGATGTTCCAGGACATGAAGGCCCGCATGGATGCGGAAGGCCTCGATTACGGCCGCCGGACGCACACCTACAACAGCCGTCTCGCGCAGGAACTCGGCAAGTGGGGCCAGACGGTCGAGAGCGGCGACAGGCTGCATGAGGCGCTCTACCGCGTCTACTTCGTCGAGTCGAAGAACATCGGCGACATGGACGTCTTGCTCGACGCCGTGAAATCCGTCGGGCTGGACGCCGACGCGGCGCGCGAAGCGCTCGAAAACCGCACCTACAAGGACGCGGTCGACGAGGACTGGGCTAAATCCCAACAGTACGGCGTCACCGGCGTCCCGACCTATGTAGCCGGCGGGTACGGCGTCGTCGGCGCGCAGCCCTACGAGGTGCTGGAACAGCTCATGTCTCAGGTCGGCGCCGCCAAGAAGAGCTGAGCTTCGCCGCTTCCTCGACGACCGCCGATCCGACCGGCTAAACTCTCCGCACAAACAAAATGAGCGGGGGCCGTTACGGATGGCGGACGGATACGACTACATCATCGTGGGTGCGGGATCGGCGGGCTGCACGCTTGCCGGCCGGCTCACCGAAAACCCGGAGATTTCCGTCCTGCTTCTCGAAGCGGGCGGCAAGGACTGGGATCCGCTGATCCACGTTCCCATCGGCATGGGCAAGATCCACGAGCACAAGCTCCACGACTGGGGCTACATGACCGAGCCGAACGAGGCGCTCGGCGGACGGCGGCTTCACATCAAGCGCGGAAAGGTACTCGGCGGCTCGTCGTCGGTGAACGTCATGGCCTATACGCGCGGCCATCCCGGCGATTACGACCGATGGGCGCGCAACGGCGCGGACGGCTGGTCGTTCGCCGACGTGCTCCCCTATTTCAAGCGCTGCGAAGCCTGGGAAGACGGCGAGAGCGCGTGGCGCGGCGGCGGCGGGCCGGTCGGGACGCAGTGGGCAAAGACCCGCGACCCGCTATACGATGCCTGGATCGAGGCCGCGCATGCCGTCGGCCTTCGCGTTACCGACGACTACAACGGACCGCAGCCGACCGGTTTCGGTCGCGGTCAGTACACGATCCGGAACGGACGCCGCGCATCTGCGGCGAACGCTTTCCTGAAGCCGGCGCGCGGCCGGTCGAACCTTACGGTGGTCACCCGCGCGCACGCCGCCCGCATCCTGATGGACGGCGCAACCGCCACGGGCGTCGAGTATTTCCGCAAGGGAAGCCTCGTCCGCGCGACCGCCGCGCAGGAGGTGATCCTGTCGGGCGGCGTGTTCAATACGCCGCAGCTCCTGATGCTGTCGGGCATCGGCCCCGCGGACCAGCTCAAGCAGCACGGCATCGATTGCATCTCGGACCTGCCGGTCGGCAAGAACCTGCAGGATCATCTGGTCGTCTCCAACTTCTGGACGCGCCCGACCAACCCCAGCAAGTTCCGCGACGATCTCCGCTTCGACAAGATCGCGGTCAACATGATGCGGGCCTATTTCTTCGGAACCGGGCCTGCGACGGTCGTGCCAGGCGGCATGCACGCGTTTCTCAAGAGCACACCCGACAAGGACGTCGCCGATCTCGAATTCCTGTTCCGCGGCGCGCCGGCGGACGCCAACCCGTGGTTTCCGGTTATCAAGCCCAAATTCGAGGACGGTTACGCGATCCGCGCCGGCATCGTGCACCCCAAGAGCCGGGGCGAGGCGCGGCTGCGCTCGACCGACCCGCGCGACCCGCTGGCGCTCGATTTCCGGTTCCTGTCCGACAATGACGACCTCGTGCTGCTGCGCGAGGGCTTCAAGCTAGCCCGGGAGTGCGCCAACCAGGATGCGCTGGCGCCGTTCCGGGGCCACGAACTGACACCCGGCCCGGAAGTGAAGACGGACGCCGATATCGAGGATTTCATCCGGCGAACCGTGATGACGATCGAACATCCCGCCTGCACCTGCCCTATGGGTACCGGCCCGGACTGCGTCCTCGATCCCGATCTCAAGGTCCGGGGCGTGAATCGCCTGCGCGTCGTCGACGGCTCGGCCATGCCGGATCTCACGTCCGCCCATATCAACTCAACGATCCTGATGATGGCGGAAAAGGCATCCGACATGATCCTCGGGCGCGAGGCGTTGCCGGCCGAACATGTGAATTGAGAGCAAGATGATCGTCAGCGAGAACCTGATCGAGACGTTCGAGCGCGACGGCGTCGTCGCCCTCCGTGGCGTTTTTCCGGAGGAATGGCTGATCCGGATCGAATCCGCGGTCGACGAAGCGATGGCGTCGCCCAGCCCGCTGTCGCGCGAATACGTCCAGGACGGCGCCGGCCGCTTCTTCACAGACCATCACATGAGCCGCCGCAACGAGGCGTTCCGCGACTTCATGATGAATTCTCCGGCGAGCGAAATGGCCGCGGCGCTCCTGCGGTCCGACAAGCTGAACCTCGTCGACGAGCACCTGTTGGTGAAGGAGCCGGGCACGGACGTGCCGACCTACTGGCATCACGATCTGCCCTACTTCGCGATCTCGTGGCAGGATTTCGCGTCATACTGGATTCCGCTCGATCGAGTGACCGGGGAGTCCGGCGCGATAAAGTTTGCCAAGGGCTCGCACCTGTGGGGCAAGATTTTCAAACCGGTGATGATCGGCAGCGGCGCCGATGCGAAAGGCGCGGCCGACTTCGACGGCCCTGCACCCGACATCGATGCCGACCCCGGGCGCTACGACGTCGAGATGTTCGAGATGGAACGCGGGGACGCGCTGTTCTTCCACGCTGCGACGCTTCACGCGGCGGAACCCAATCGCTCGCCGGACGCACGCCGCCGGGCGCTTTCTCTTCGGTACGGCGGCAGCAGCGCGACCTGGGAACCGAGGGACTACGTTCCTTCACGGCCGGAAACGCCCGATCCAACGCCGGGCGGACCGCTCGACAGCGAGGATTATCCCGTCATCTGGCGGGCGTGAAGGGAGACGACGAATGCCGAAGATCGAGATCGACGATGACCTGCACGGTCTGTTGCGCAGTCTCGCGGAGAGCGAAAAGGAGAGCGAAGCCGAAATCCTCCGCCGCGTCCTCACGCGTTACCGTGAGGACCGAGACACGGCGCTGAAGGCCTACGAGTCCTCGGAACAGGATACGTCGTCGACCAACTGAGCGGCTCAGCCGGTCGCGAGCCGCCGATGCTGCTCGAGCACATCGTCGAACAGGCCGGGATTGCCGCGGCCGAGTCCGCATTCGGCGCCGATGCCGTGAACGGTCGTGAACTTCTGAGCAAGCGCGAGCTTGTTCGCATTGCCTTCGGGCTGCCCGGCATGAATGCAGCCGAGATAGAGCTGCGTTCCCTCGCCCAGTTTCAGGTCCCTCAACGGCGCGAAATACGCCTCGTCGTCGCGATCGTGCGGTACCGGCACGTGAATGTATTGCAGCGGGCGTTTCGCGTTTGCCACGATGCCGTTCGCGATCTCGACGAGATTTCCCATGTCCTTCGGCAGGATGAGGTGCTCGTCGGCCGGGCTCCCGTAACACAGGTGATATCCGAGCTCGACGTCGGCCGGCACCAGCGTCCCCAGCCACGACAGCGACTCCATGATCTCCGACTTGTAGTTCGGATGCTCCTCCTGCGAGAGGTAGCCCTCCCACATCAACACTTCCTGACAGACGTCCCATTGGTAGGAGATCCTGTCGTGCGGCAGCTCCGCCATGATGCGCCCGACCTCGTCGGCGAGGTGCTGGCTGTAGCGCGGGATAAACGCTTCGCGCGCGTGCCTGGAGACGAACATGTAGGCAATCGCCAGTGGTGTCGCCATGCAGATCTGGTATTTCACGTCCGCCGGAATCGTGCCGTCCGACTGGAGCTTGTCGAACGCCGGAAAGTTGCGGATCGCATCGTCGGCGTAGCCGGTATCGAACACGACCTTCGCGGGATCGACGCCTTCCTTGAAACGGACCTGCTCGATCTCGAAGACGACCTTTCCGTCGAACTGGATGAACTGGAAGACCGGCACCGTAGGGTCGACCTCCATGTCCGGATGTTCGAGCAGGATATCCTTGATGAAGCTGATCCAGCGCCGGCGACGGCCCGTCTCCCCGTCCGGAATCCGGTGAACGCAACCGGCCATGTCGCTGCCGATCTTCCTGAAGACGCTCTCCGCATCGCCGAGCGGCATGCTGCCGACGAAATGAGCGACAATAGGGCTGTCCGCCATGATTTCCTCCCGGTGTGTCTCTTGTCGGAGTGTCTTTTGTTGTTCCGGTTATGTCAGCCGGATACGCGGATGACAATCTTGCCGAAATGGCCGTCCTCGCCCATCGCGGGGTAGGCCGCGCGCGCGGCGCCGAGGTCGAATGTCCGGTCGATCA
>JAYQUR010000243.1:0-5625 GCA_038148075.1 Alphaproteobacteria bacterium
CCCAGGGACATCTTCACCGCGACGTGTTCATCGACACGTTGATCTCGGAGTTTTTCGAGTATATCGGCTGGACGCTGCCGCTCATCATGCTGTCGGCCTTGGCCATATCCGTGTGGACGATCCGGCAGAGTCTCAAGCCGGTGACGGCTTTGTCCGCGCGTGCGGCGGAGATCAGCCCGCAGGCGACGGACATGCGCCTGCCGGAGGCGGATGTGCCGCGCGAAATCCGTCCGCTGGTCATCGCCGTAAATAGCGCCTTCGACCGGCTTGAACAGGGCTTCGACTTACAGCGCCAGTTCACCGCGAACGCCGCGCACGAACTCCGGACGCCGCTCGCGATCCTGACGGCGCGGCTCGACGAACTCGACGACAGCGACACGGTCAAACGGCTGTCCGAGGACGTCGCACGAATGAACAGGCTCGTCTCGCAACTCCTCCGCGTGTCCCGGCTCGATGCCGCCGACGTTGCGCTCGACCAGCGGGTGGATCTCAATGCGCTTACCGCCGACGTCGTCGCCTACATCGCCCCGCTGGCGATCGCGCGGGGGCGGTCGGTATCGTTCGACGGCGCCGCCGTCCCGGTCTTTGCGAAGGTCGCGCCTGCGGCGCTCGAGGATGCGCTAAGAAACGTGATCGAGAACGCGCTCGCCCAGACGCCGGAAGGCACGGAGGTCGAGGTCGGCGTTTCCGCGGATGGCGTCATTTCGGTGCGAGACCACGGTCCCGGCGTTCCCGTAGACCAGAGAGAGAAGATCTTCGAGCGTTTCTGGCGGGGCATGGGCCGCGGCGGCGAGGGGGCCGGTCTCGGCCTCTCCATCGTGAGCGCCACGATGTGTGCGCACGGCGGTTCCGTCGACGTCACGGACGCGCCCGCCGGCGGCGCTTTGTTCAGGCTTCGCGTCCCTGTCGAGCGTCTCGAAAAACCGTAAGGTTCGCGTAAGCACCGGGTAAGTGGGACGTAAGTCCGGTCTGCCAGATTGCGGATTGATACCAATCCGGAGTCTGCAGATGCGCTTTGAACCCGTCCCGCGAACCCATGAATCCCGCCACGAAGTCGAACGCTTGGTCACGTCCGTCTTCCGGAACGAGTACGGCGCCGAAATCTGCGACTTTCCGGCGCAGATGTTCGCCGTTTTTGACCGGGCAGAGACACCGCAATGCGCCGCGGCGCTCCGCGACGCCGAGGCGGGTTTCCTGTCCGAGCAGTATCTCGACCGGGACCTCTGCCTCGAAATTTCGGACGCGACCGGAACAATCGTGCAGCGCGACGATATCATCGAGCTCGGCTCGCTTGGCGCGCCGCGGCCGGGCAGCCTCCTCTGCATGCTGTATGGCTTCGCGCAGTACGGGCTGGACACCGGCCATGGGTGGGTCGTGTATACCGCGACCGCGCGACTGCGCCATCTGGCGCGCCGCGTCGGCGTCGATCTTGTCGAGCTTGGCGCGGCGGATCCGTCGCGTCTGTCGAATCCCGGCGCCTGGGGTACCTACTACGAGAACGATCCGCGCATCTGCGCCGTTCGCAGTCGCGACGCCCGCGACCGCCTGATGTGGTACCATCTGCCCTGCGGCGCCGAACTCGCCCCGTCGGTCTCCGCATGATGTTCTCCGCTCTGCGGGCGCATGCCGCCGCCCGGCCGGACGACGTTGCCTTCGAGGACGATACCGAGGCGCTGGATTTCGCGTCGTTCGCGCGGCGCGCTGCCGGCTTCGCCGCTGCGGCGCGCGACCTGCCCCCGGCCGTCGGGCTGCTTGCCGGCAGCAGCGTCGCCTGGGCGGTCGCGGATGCGGGCCTCTGGCAGACCGGGAGGACGATGGTGCCGTTGCCGCCGTTCTTCGCCGATGCCCAACTGCGCCATGCGATCGCGGATGCAGGGATAGAGGCGATCGTCGCCGACGAAGCGTCCCTCGCGCGCGCGCGGAATTTCGGCGTACCCGTCCACCCGCTTCGCGCCGGCGAGGCAGATCCCGATCCGCGGGACATGACCGGACGCCGCATCGTCTACACGTCCGGGTCGACCGGGCGGCCCAAAGGGGTGGTTCTGGAGGCGAAACAGGTCATGCACACGGCGGGATCCGTCGCGAGGGCGATCGAGGCCGGTCCAGCGGACCGGCATCTGTCGGTTCTGCCGTTTTCGCTGCTGCTGGAGACGGTTTGCGGGATCTACGTGCCGCTGCTGTCGGGCGCGTCCTGCCGGATCGCATCCGAAATCATGGCGGGCGCGGAGGCCGACATTCCGCGCCGTCTCGCCACGGCCGCAGTGCGGTTTCGCCCGACGACGACGGTGCTCGTGCCGCAGCTTCTCCAGGCGTGGACGGCGGCCGCCGTCCAAGGGGCCGAGGTGCCGGAGACGCTCCGTTTCGTTGCGGTAGGCGGCGCTGCGGTTCCGCCGGCGCTCGCTGGGCGCGCATGGCAGTTCGGGATCCCGGTGCACGAGGGCTACGGGCTGACGGAGTGCGGCTCCGTCGTTTCCGTGAATCTCCCGGGCGAGCGTCGGTCAGGGACGGCCGGAAGGCCGCTTCCCGGCTATCGCGTAAAGGTCGCGGCGGACGGCGAAATCGTTGTCTACGGCGACAGCGTGATGGCCGGCTATTGCGGCGATGCGTTTCTTTGCGACGAGCAGGGGTGGCGGACCGGCGACATCGGCAGCCTCGACGCCGACGGCTACCTCACGGTGCGGGGCCGCACGGACAACCTGATCATCACGGCCAACGGGCGGAACGTCTCGCCCGAATGGATCGAGACCATGATCGCCGCGGATCCGCGCGTTGGGCGCGCGATCGCGATGCCCGACGCCTCCGGGGCGCTCGCGGTCCTGATCGAGCCGTCTGCCCTCGGCGAGGCGTTCTTCGCCGAGACCGGCGACGGCGATCGCGAGGCTTTCGTTGCCGGACTGTGCGGCGAGGGGCCCGCCTATGCCGTTCCCCGGCGCGTTCTCCTTGCCGTTCCCGGCGCGCTCGCCGCGGCCGGTCTTCTGACCGCCAACGGACGGCCCCGACGACGCGAAATCGCCGCCCGCTTCGCACCGGCTGCGGCCGAGAGTTCACTGGAGAGAGAAGTAAATGATGCAGTTCTATGAAACCCTGCTCGAAGAGACCGCCCCGGCCCGCGAGTCGTTTCTCGCCCGCCCGCTCGTCAGGCGCGCCGTCGACAGGGGCGTATCCCGCGAGACCTATCTCGGTTTTCTCGATCAGGCCTATCACCACGTCCGCCATACCTGCCCGCTGCTCAGCGCCGCGGTCGTGCGGTGCGGGCCGTCGGACGGGGACTACGTGACGGCATTGCTGGACTACATCGCAGAGGAACGCGGCCACGAGGAATGGATCCTCGACGACATCGCCGCCATGGGGGGCGACGCCGCGGCGGTTCGAAAGGGCACCCCGGCGCTGCCCTGCCGCCTGATGGTCGGTTACGTCTATTTCGCCGTCGAACATCTGAGCCCCTATGCCATGCTCGGCATGGTGCACGTGCTGGAGGGCATGTCCGCGGCGCTCGCGACCCAGGCGGCCGACAGCATCCGGCGCTCGCTCGGCGGGGAGGGGTCGGCCGGCTTCAGCTATCTGTCATCGCACGGCTGCCTCGACCAGGAACACGTGGCGTTCTTCCGCGATCTCGTGAACGGGATCGAGGATGCGGACGCCCGGCGCGCGATCGTCGAGACCGCGATTGCGGTCTATCGGCTCTACGGCGACATGTTCGACGATATCGATGTGCGGTTCCCGGAGGCCTGTCATGCGGCTTGACGGAAAGCGCGTGCTGATAACGGGTGCCGGCAGCGGCATCGGCCGCGCCCTGGCCATCGCCTGCGCCGAAAAGGGTGCAAAAATCCTGATGACGGGCCGCCGACGCGATCCGCTGGCCGAGACGGCCGCGCTTCTGCCGGACCCGGCGGAGGCCAGGATCGTCGCGGTCGACATCGCCAACGCGATGGGCCGCCGCGCCCTGTGCATGGCCGTCGACGATTTCGGCAGCATCGACGTCCTCGTGAACAACGCCGGCCAAGTGCTGGTCGGCCGCGTCGAGGAGTACGGCGATGCCGCGCTGGAGGCCATGATCCGCACCAACGTGCAGGCGCCGATCGCGCTGGTGCGCGACCTGCTGCCCGCGCTCCGGCGGTCGCCGTCGCCGTGCGTCGTCAACGTCGGCTCCATGTTCGGCGACATCGCGCATCCGATGTTCGCGGCCTACAGCGCGGGCAAGTTCGCGTTGCGCGGTTTTTCCGACGCGCTGCGGCGGGAACTGGCGCCCGAGGGGGTTTCGGTCGTCTACGTCGCGCCCCGCGGCGCCCGGACGCCGGCCGCCGACGCGTTCGAGAAGCTCGTGGCGCCGTTCGGCATGAAGCTGGATGAACCGGAGGTCGTTGCCCGGTTGATCGTCCGCGCCATCGAACGCGAAACGCCGGCCGCGTATGCGAGGGGCCCGGAGCGGTTCTTCGTGCTCGTGCAGAGGTTGGTGCCGCGGCTCATCGACCGCGAACTGATTGCGCGCTTCGCAAGAATTTCCGGTTAGGCGTGACGCGGCGCTGCCCAGGTTGCGCCGAACCCCGTCGTAATCCGCCGATGCCGAAACGGAACCGGCCCGCCCTCCGGAGAGAGCGGGCCGGCAAAACTCCGGTTCGGCAGGAACGTCTATACCGTCACGCGTTCCTTGCCGGTGTGGCTCTTGAGGCCTTCCTTGCAGGCCTCGACGTAGTCCACGCCCTCATCGAGGACGACGGCGACCGAGCGGACCTTCATGTGCTCGGGGTCGCGTCCCGGCGGCTTGATGCCCTTTTCGGCGAGGTCGGTCGCGGCCTTGCGCAGCCGGTTGCGGCACAGGACGATGCCGTAGTCGGTTGGCACCAGGTTCTCGCGCGAACGGTCGACGATCGGGCCCATCGATTCCTGTAGGCTGGCGTCCTGCATGCCGAAGCCGGCGACGCCCGAGAACGTTTCGCCGCGCTTCTGTGCCTCGCGGTCGATCAGATAGTCGTTGGACTTGTTCTGGACCGGAATGAACGTGCCCGGGATTGTCGGCACGTGGACGCCCTTGCCGTCCAGGCACGCTTGGCGCTCGGCATCGGTCAGCGGTCGGTCGGGGTGGTAGTCGTAGCTCCACACCCAGCAGCTCTTCAGGATAGCTGGCAGGCTGGTGGCTGTCATGATGGTTCTCCGTTGTCGTTCTTGGTCGGCTGACCTGCCCCCACGTTTATTACCAGCGGTTAGTTTAGACTGTCAGTGGAGCGGCGAGTAGCCCGCAGCCCGTTCGCAGCGAAGAGCGGATCGCCGCGGGCCGCCTCGATGGTCTGTGGGGCCGGCGGCCTGTAGCCCAGCGAATATCGACTAAACGCTCCTGACTATTGTAGGAGCTTGCTTGTTGCGTGCCCCCGCAACCAAGAATTAAGCCGCTAATCCAATGGGTTAGCGGCTTTTTTGTTTTTATCCCGAATCCTGCCATATGAAAAATTGCTGCATTCATTGCCGCGTTTCGATGTTGCTTGGTGGTGCCTGATGGAATGCTTCTCTACCACCGAGCTCTCCGGCCGTGATCGGGACCTCGCGTTTGCAATCCGTCAGGGGCCCGCCCGCCGCTGACCTGCCCCCACGTTTAGTACCAGCGGTTAGTTTAGACTGTTTGTTGAGCGG
>JAYQUR010000244.1:0-5589 GCA_038148075.1 Alphaproteobacteria bacterium
GCCCAGCGCAACGTCACCATGTGAACGAACACGTCGTCATCCGTCCCTTCCGGACAGACGAAGCCATAGCCCTTGTGCGGATTGAACCACTTCACGGTCGCGCGCACGAACTCGCCCGCCGCTTCGCCGGAAACGGACGCGCCGCCTCCCGCGGACGGCATGCCTACGGGCTCTTCCGTCGCCGTCGACGTATCGACGTTCTCGATGGTCAGACACTGCATGCCCTTCGCGCCCTTGACGGCCACGCATTCGACCGTCGAGCCGGGCGGCAGCTGTTCGAAGCCGGCCTGCCTCAACACCGTCATATGCAGGAAAACGTCCGACGTTCCGTCATCCGGGGTAACGAACCCGTAACCGCGGACGACGTTGAACCACTTGACGGTTCCCCTTAAACGCGTCGATTCGACTGACTGCGGAATAATTGCAGATTCATTCAACTCTACGCACTCCCCACCAACACCAACAATCGATTATTTTACGCGTTATAGCATTCGTGTTTAAGCTCCGATTTATCTTTTTTGGCACCGGTACAATTTTTATGGACCCGCAATACCCTGAAACAATTGGGGTTTGACGGCCCCGCTTTGGCGCTACGGACGACAAACTTCCCGGGCGATCGAGAAAGCGGATTTGCCCGATCCGCGTTTTCTGTTATTAGGTCAGTCAATCGCGGTCACAAGGCCGCAAACAGGGAACAGGCGTCCGAGTACGAAGCGCCGGGGCTTGATAACAAAAACGGGACGGGTTTCGCGTTGGTGCACGCGGTCTCACTGGGACTCATTCTTTTCGGCTCCTGGCTGTTGATGTCGGGAATCTTCATCCCGTTCATCCTGATCCTCGGGATCGTCTCCTGCGCGATCGTCGTCGTGATCGTCATGCGCATGGACGTCGTCGACCACGAAGCGGTGCCCATCCACCTTTCCTTCTCGATCCTTCACTACTGGCCGTGGCTCCTTTGGGAAATTTTCAAGGCCAATATCGACGTAACCAAAAGAGTCCTCATACCCTCGGTCGGCATCTCTCCGGCGATGGCGCGGATCAAGTCGACCCAGAAGACCGATCTCGGCCGCGTGACGTTCGCGAATTCGATCACCCTGACCCCGGGGACCATCTCGATCGACATCGAAGAGGACGGGCATATCCTTGTTCACTCCATCGCGAAGGAAGGGCTCGAAGGCCTCGAGGGCGGCGAGATGGACCTGAAGGTGACCGCCATGGAAGGCGCTCGCTGATGTTTACGGCGGCCTCCATTGCAATCCTCGTGACGATGGCATTGGCGCTCGTCCGCGCCTTCATCGGCCCCACGCTCTACGATCGCATCCTCGCTGTGAACATGTTCGGCACCAAGACCGTGCTGATCATCGCCGTTCTCGGATTCCTTATGGGCCGGCCCGAATTCCTCGATATCGCGCTCGTCTACGCGCTGATCAACTTCATCGGCGTCATCGCCCTGCTGAAATACTTCAAGTACGGCAATCTTGCGATCGGGCCCGGCGAAGACGCGTCGAAACGGAACGGCGGCAACTGATGGAGCTCGCAGTCGATATCGTATCGTGGGCCTGCCTGGTGGGCGGTTCCTTCTTCGTGCTGACGGGCGGCATCGGGGTTCTGCGCATGCCCGACGTCTACACGCGAAGCCATGCGGCCGGCATTACCGACACCATGGGCGCCCTGCTCATCCTCGTCGGGCTCATGTTCCAGGCCGGCTTCACGCTGATTACGGCAAAGCTGCTGCTGATACTCCTGTTCCTGCTGTTCACCAGCCCGACCGCATCGCACGCGCTCAACAACTCGGCCTGGGCAAGCGGCCTGCGACCGATCCTCGACGGCGATGCGCCCGTCGACCAGCCCGCAGGCGACGGAGGCAAGGACTGATGGAAGAGTTCGTCAACATCGTCATCCTGGCCTTCATGGCAGGTACGGTCGTCGCGATCGTCATGCTGCGCAACCTGTTCGCGGTCGTGATGCTGAGCGGTATCTACAGCCTGCTCGCCGCCTCCGTATTCGTGGTCCTCGACGCGGTCGATGTCGCCTTTACCGAGGCAGCCGTCGGCGCCGGGATCTCGACGATCCTGTTCATCGCGACGCTCGCGCTTACGACGCGCTACGAGAAACGGCCGTTGCACAAACCGCTTCTGCCGCTCCTCGTCTGTCTCGTCACGGGCGCCGTCCTGGTTTACGGCAGCCTCGACATGGCACCGTTCGGCGATCCCGACGCGCCGGCGCAAAAACATGTCGCACCGTACTACCTCGAGAAAACGAAGGCCGATACCGGCGTGCCGAACGTCGTTACCGCCGTTTTGGCGAGCTATCGCGGCTATGACACGCTTGGCGAAGTGACAGTGATCTTCACTGCCGGGATCGGCGTGATCCTTCTGCTGGGAAGCTGGCGCCGCGGCCTGACGACCCCGCCGCCGCACACCGAGGACGAGGAGGCATGAAAGACTATCTCGTCCTTCGCATCGTCACGAAACTGCTGCTGCCGTTCATTCTCCTGTTCGGACTTTACGTCCAGTTTCACGGCGATTTCGGGCCCGGCGGCGGCTTCCAGGCCGGCGTGATCTTCGCGGCCGGATTCATCCTCTATGCGCTCGTCTACGGCGTTCGCGCCGCCCGGCGCATCTTGCCGGTGGGCATCCTGCGGGCAGGTATCGCCGGCGGCGTTTTGATCTATGCCAGCGTTGGCATCGCCAGCTTCATTCTCGGAGAGAACTACCTGAACTACAGCGCACTCGACCATCACGATCCGGCGCACGGCCAGCACCTCGGCATCTTCCTCATCGAGCTCGGTGTGGGAACCACGGTCGCGTCGGTGATGATGACGGTTTTCTTCACCTTCGCCACCTGGCGCGAAGACTAGACGGGACGCACGGGCAATGGACGTCTTCGTCAGTCTCTACAACTACTGGATCGTCATTTTCCTGGCGATGGCGGGCCTCTACATCGTCATAGCCCGCGGAAACCTGATCAAGAAGCTCGTCGGTCTGAACGTCTTCCAGGCTTCCGTCTTCATTCTCTACATATCGTTCGGCAAGGTCTTCGGCGGAACCGCTCCGATTCTCGCAGACGGGATCGAGGTATATTCCAACCCGCTGCCGCACGTATTCATTCTCACCGCCATCGTCGTGGGCGTCGCGACGACGGCGCTTGGCCTCGCGCTGGTCGTCCGTATCCGCAAGGAATACGGAACCATCGAGGAAGACGACATTCACGCCCAGGACGAAAGCATGTGATGGCCTTCATCCTGGAACATCTGCCGGCGCTCATCATCGTGGTGCCCCTCGTCTCCGCACCGCTCTGCGTTCTGCTCGGCCGCAAGGACTGGGCGTTCACGGTCGCGACCCTGGCGACATGGTTCAGCTTCTTCTGCGCCTGCCTTCTGGTGTCGGAAGTTATGGCCAAGGGCGTAATCTCTTACGAGATGGGCGGTTGGCCGCCGCCGATCGGCATCGAGTACCGTGTCGACGCGCTCAATGCGCTTATCCTGCTGATCGTCTCGGGCATCGGTTCCGTCGTCGCCCCGTATTCGCGAAATTCGCTGCTGCTCGAATACGTGCAGGAGCGGGCCAACATGTTCTATTCGGCATATCTCCTGTGCCTGACCGGACTGATGGGCGTTGCCATCACGGGCGATGCGTTCAACCTGTTTGTCTTCCTCGAGATTTCGTCGCTGTCGTCGTACGTACTGATCGCCCTCGGATTCGACCGGCGCGCCCTGACCGCGTCCTATCAGTATCTGATCATGGGTACGCTCGGCGCGACGTTCATCGTCATTGCCATCGGACTGCTCTATCAGGCCACCGGCACGCTCAACATGGCCGATCTGGCGGAACGGATTCCGAAGCAGGGCGAGAACCGGACGATCATCGCAGCGTTCGGCTTCCTGATCGTAGGCGCCGGCCTCAAGATCGCGCTGTTCCCGCTGCACCAGTGGTTGCCCAACGCCTATGCCTATGCCCCGAATACCGTATCGGCCTTTCTTGCGGCGACGGCGACAAAGGTGTCGGTCTATATCCTGATCCGCTTTCTGTTCACCGTCTTCGGCGTCGAGTTTTCCTTCGGCACGCTGCCGAGCGCCGCCCCCCTGATGATCCTCGCGATCCTCGCGATGTTCATCCCGTCGGTCGTCGCGTGCTTCCAGCAGGATGCCAAGCGCCTCCTCGCCTATTCGTCGGTCGCGCAGATCGGCTACATGATCCTCGGCATCAGTTTCGTGACGACGCTCGGTCTTCAGGCGGGCATCCTCCATCTGTTCAATCACGCCCTGATGAAGGGAGCGCTCTTCCTCGTCCTCGGCGCGATCTACTATCGGATCGGCTCAAGCACGATCGAGTCTTTCGCTGGTCTAGGTAAACGCATGCCCTGGACGATGGCAGCCTTTGCAGGCGGCGGGCTAAGCCTGATCGGCGTACCGCTGACGGCCGGTTTCATCAGCAAGTGGTACCTGATCCTCGCCGCACTCGAGAAAGGCTGGTGGTATGTCGCCGCCCTGATCGTTCTCAGCTCGCTGATCGCGATCGTCTATGTCTGGCGTGTCATCGAGCCCGCCTATTTCCGTGAGGCGCCCGCGGATGCGCCCGCCGTCGCCGAAGCGCCGCTCAGCCTGCTGGTGCCGGCCTGGGTTCTCGTGATTGCGAACTTCTGGTTCGGCATCGACCCGTCCCTCGCCGTCGACCTTTCCCGCCAGGCGGCCGAAACGCTGATGGGAGTGCGGTGATGTTGTTCGACCCCGCACTTTGCATCGCTCTCTCGATCCTGCTGCCGCTGGCAGGAACGATCCTTATCTGGATGTCGGGCGACCGCCCGAACCAGCGAGAAGTCGTGACAATCGTCACCTCGATCCTCACGTTCGGGTGCGTCGTTCAGCTCCTGCCGCTCGTCCTCGACGGCCAGGCGCCCGAACTGATCGTCTCGGAGATGCTGCCCGGGCTATCGCTCGCGTTCGAGATCGAACCGCTGGGCATGATGTTCGGCCTGATCGCGTCGTTCCTGTGGATCGTCACGTCGTTCTACGCGATCGGCTATATGCGCGGTCACAACGAACCGAACCAGACACGCTTCTATATGTGTTTCGCCATTGCGATCTCCAGCGCGCTGGCCGTCGCCTTTTCCGCGAACATGTTCACCCTGTTCATCGCCTACGAGGTGCTGACGCTGTCGACCTACCCGCTGGTCACCCACAGCCAGACCGAGGAAGCGAAGCGTGCCGGACGGACCTATCTCGGCATCCTCATGTCGACGTCTATCGGCCTTTTGCTGATCGCCGTGTTGTGGACCTGGTTCGCCGCCGGCACGCTCGACTTCACCAAGGGCGGCATCCTCAAGGGCAAGATCGACGACGGGCTCGTGATCGTCATGCTCTTCCTGTACATGTACGGCATCGGCAAGGCGGCGCTTATGCCCATCCACAGGTGGCTGCCGGCCGCCATGGTGGCGCCGACGCCGGTCAGCGCGTTGCTGCACGCGGTCGCAGTCGTCAAGGCGGGCGTGTTCACGGTCCTCAAGGTCATCATCTACATCTTCGGCGCGGACTACCTGCGCGAGACCGGCGCCAGCGTCTGGCTGATGTACGTCGCCGGGGCGACGATC
>JAYQUR010000245.1:0-5507 GCA_038148075.1 Alphaproteobacteria bacterium
AATAGCTCGCGCCCAGCGGCTTTTCGATATCCTCGGGCAGCCGGTTGCGCTGGTAGTAGAGTACGTTCGAGCCGAAGGCGGTCGCGCGAGAGGCGACCTCGCGCCCGATCTCGCCCAGGCCAAGGCAGCCGACGGTGGAGCCGTACAGCGTGCTCAGCCCCGATACGCGTCCCCAGTTCGCGGCCGCGGCATGGCGCGTGTCGTGCATTCTCGCTTCGAAGCCAGCTGCGCGCAGGCTGTCCTCGTCTATTCGGTGATTGAGAAGGCAGAGCTTCTTCGCCATCGCGATCATCAGGGCGAACGCGTGTTCGGCGACGGCGATGTTGACCCGCCGCCGCAGGGTTCTGACTTCGATCCCGCGTTCGGCGCAGGCGTCGAGATCGATATTCCGGGTGTCGGTCCCGAACTTCTGGACGATCTTCACATTGGGCGCCGCGTCAAGTTCAGCCCTGCCGACGCGGAAGCCTTCGACAACGATACCGTCGGCTTCCGGGAGGGCCGCCCTGAAAGATTCTTCGTCGCCCAGCATCCGATAGGTTGCCGGATAGAGATCCGGTACCGACGCGCGCACCTTCGCGACCCAGTCGTCGAACCAGGGGACGTCGACATGATAGTAGTCCTTGATCGCTGCGTAACGTTCCGGATCCGTATCGGGGTCCAGGATCACCTGGGACGTGCGGATGATGACGTCGTCTTCCGCGACAATGGTAGGCATCGGGCGCTCCAGTGAGGCTTGGTCTTGGATGTCAGGGGATGAATTGTTCGTTCAGGATCCGGTCTTCGAGGTTGTGTTCCGGATCGAACAGCAGCGTAAACGACTTGTTCGGCGATGCGCGAACGCGGACGCGGCGGATGTCGCGCACTTCCGTATAGTCGCCCACGGCGCTGACCGGCCGCTTTCGGGGCTCAAGGACGTCGATGGTGATCGTCGCGGCATCGGGCAGCAGCGCGCCCCGCCACCGGCGGGGCCGGAAAGCGCTGATCGGCGTCAGCGCCAGCAGGTTCGCCCCCAGTGGAATGATCGGGCCGTGGGCGGACAGGTTGTAGGCCGTACTGCCGGCCGGCGTGGCGACTAGAAGGCCGTCGCAGATCAACTCGGACATGCGCACCTTTCCGTCGATGCGTATACGCAACTTGGCGGCCTGGCGGGTTTCGCGGAGAAGCGAAATTTCGTTGATCGCGATCGTGTTCGTCGTCTCGCCGTCGACGGTCTGGACTGTCATCTCCAGCGGCCGGAGCACGACCGTTTCAGCGGCCGCGAGCCGCGCGGCGAGCCTGGTTTCCTTGTATTCGTTCATCAGGAAGCCGACCGTTCCGCGGTTCATGCCGTAAATGGGGACGTCGCGGTCGAGATAGGTGTGGAGCGTCTCCAGCATGAGGCCGTCGCCGCCGAGGGCGACAATCGCGTCCGCGGTCTCGGGCGGCACGTGGTCGTATTTACGGGTCAGCCGGCTATACGCCTTCCGCGCCGAGTCCGTGGTTCCCGCGACAAATCCGATATTCGAAAAGCTCATGCGTCTCCGCCCGTTACCGTCAACCCGGCTTCGGGCGAGTATATCGGTTCGTTCGCTCCGCGCCAGACTGCGGCGGCGACCGCCATCATCTGGCGCCGGCGTCGATCAGCATCCGTGCGATGCCGGTCCGGCCCTCGCGCCGAGCGTAGGCGAGGGCGGTCAGACCGTTAATGTCGATTTCATTGAGATTGGCTCGCGCTTCGATCAGTTGTCTTACGACCTCGGTATGTCCGTTCCAGGCGGCGCGCATCAGCGCGGTAGTGCGGGCAGCGTCAAGATGGTTCGGATTGGCGCCGTTGGACAGCAGTTCCGTTATAACCTCCGGATGGCCGTTGATCGCGGCCCACATGAGCGGTGTCCGACCCTCTCCGTCCGTGAAATCGGTTCGCGTTCCGCGTTCGAGCAAGAGGTGCATGACCTCCCGCCGGCCGCGCCAGGCCGCGCTGATGAGCGCGTTTCGTCCTTGTGTGCCGGCGCTTTCCGGATCGGCGCCGCGGGCGAGAAGCGACAGGACGGCGCCGCTGTCGCCCCGTTCGGAGGCGGCCTGCAGTTCGGCATTCAGGTCGCGCTGGTTCGTTTCTCCCCGCTTCGCATCGGCGTAATCGGTGATCAGGCGGCCCCATCGTAGCCGCAACCGATTGGCCTTGATGACCTCGCTGGGCTTGAGTTTGTTCTGGATCAATTCGAGACCCAGCTTTGCGCCCTGGCCGCCGCGGTCCGCGGCAAGCGACCACCAGAAGCTCGATTCCGCCAGGTCACGGGGCAGGCCCGCACCGGTTAACCGCATAAGACCGAGCAGTGTCTGGGCGGGCGAATAGCCCTGTTCCGCCGCCTTGCTCAGCAATTTCCGGGCTTGTTCGAAGTCCCGGTCGACGTCTTCACCGCGTAAATACTTGCCCGCCAGGTTGTACTGGGCCGGCGCGTGGCCGGAATCCGCCGTCCGCTGGAGGCGTTGTAACGTCAGGGCCTTCGACGTCGCGGGAATCGCGATGTCTGCGTCGCGCAACGTCAGGGCATCCTGCAGTCTTCGATCGGCAGCGATAATGTTTTCGACGATCATCCGTTCTTCGGCGGCGACCGACGCGATGAAGACGTCGCGGGGCGACGCACCGGGAGGGAGCGGCGTTTGCCGGTCCTGCGCGGTTTGCTCGGGCGACCGGGATTGCGCAGCGCGGGCGGCCTCCGGTGCCGATGGCGATGGCGATGCCGGAGCGGTCGACCCGTCCGGGCCGGCGGGTGCCGCGGCGTTCGAAGGTACGGCGCCACGCGCCGTCGTTTCGTCGCTGGCCTGCTGCGTGCGCCGTTCCGCTGCCGCCTGAGGTTCGGAAGGCAGGCCGCCCTGTTGCGGATTTCCGCTTGCCGAACGCGCCTGACGCGGCGCTTGTGGGGCGTCCGGCGCCGACGACGCTGCCTGGCTTCGATCCGCTACGGCCGTTTCGGGTCGCCGTTCGTCGCGCTGCTGCCGCTGCTCGTCCGTGGCCGTCTGAGGCGCGTTTTCGTTTCGCTTTTCCGAACGCTTGCCGTCCGATCTGTGGCGTTCGGTTTCTTCGGAGGCGGCGACGATCGCAACGGATCTCGTCGTTTCGGTCCTGTCGCTGTCCGGCCGGGGTGCCCGCGACAGCTCCAGATTTCGCGGATCCATCTCTCCGGCGGGAATGTGGACCGCACGACCGCTACCTGCGCGGTCGGCCTTGTCGTTTTCCCGCGTCGTGGCGGAACGGGTTTGCGGAGTAGGTTGTGCGTCCGCGTCGCGCAACATCTCAAGCGGGGTGAGAACGAGCGGCGCCGGCTTTCCCTCGGTCGAGGCCGACGGAGACGTGTCGAGTTGAGCATCGGGCAGGGCGAGCACGACGTCGAGCTGGCGAAGCGCCTCCGGCGTCACGACCTCGACGGCGACGGAGATATCCTCGTTTTCATCGAGAAATTCGCGGTCGAATATGACCGGCAGCGACGGCAGGCCGAATATCAGCCCGACGAACAGCGTAACGCGAAGGAAACCCGATATCGCACCGCCGCGCCACAGATCGAGCATGACGCTTCAGACCCGGCGCGGTACGGAAAGGGACGCGCGGGAGCCGAGGCTCCCGCGATCGTCGTCAGGGAGCGTCCTTGTCCGGGTCGTCGCCCCGCTCATTGCTGGCGCTTTCGGCATCGCTCGCCGGTTCCTCGTCGCTCGCCGCGGCGACGGAGAGCTCCTCTACTTCGGGCGCAGCGCCTTCTTCGAATACCGCTTCCGCCTCTGCCACGATCTCGTCGTCGTCGATCGCAACGACGTCGCCATCCCTGTTGACACGTTCGCCCCGGGCCTGCATTTCGGCTTCTTCTTCGGAACGGGCGATGTTCGCGGTCACTTCGACCGTCACTTCGGGGTGCAGTATAACGCGGATCGGATGCATGCCGACGGTTTTGATCGGGCGATCGAGCTGCACCTGGCGGCGGTCGACGGTCACGCCGGCCGAGACGATTGCAGTCGCGATATCGCGCGTCGTGACCGAGCCGTAAAGCTGGTCGCTGTCGCTCGCCTGGCGCACGACGATGACGGTCATGCCGTCGACATCCTTCGCGACGCGCTCGGCTTCGGAGCGCTGTTCGAGGTTTTGCGCCTCGAGCTGGGAGCGCTGCTGTTCGAAAACAGAGCGGTTCGCGTCGGTTGCGCGCAGCGCCTTCTTGCGCGGCAGCAGGAAATTGCGGGCGTAGCCCGGCTTGACGGAGACCACGTCTCCCATCTGGCCGAGTTTCTCGATCCGCTCGAGCAGTATCACTTCCATCAGTCGTTCCCCTTGTTCGTCCGGGATGCCGCCACGCGATCGCGCAGCCGCATCCAGTATTCCGCAATGCCCAGCAGGGCGACAATCGCCGCGGGCCAGAGCAGCAAAACCAGAAATATATAGACGCCCACCAGCAACAGGGGGCGTCCGGGCCAAGCGGCGGAGATACTATGCAGAACTGCCAGTCCGATAAAGAAAAAAGGCACAAGTGCGACAATCAGAACGTTCAGCCCTACAAAGCCCGGAAATCCGCCGAAAATCGTCAAAACCGCGCCTGCCAGCGCGGCGATTGCCGGCCACAAGATCGGCTCGATGTCCCGATAAACGGGTTTCGGACGGATATTCCGGCCCGTCGCGCACAGGAACTGCTGGGCCAGTCCGCAGTTCACGATCACCATCACGAGCCACGAGACGGCCGCCGCGCCGGGAAACACCCGCGCGGCAGACAGCATGAAGGCTTCCAGGGTTTCGCGGTTCTCGACCTGGTAAAGGTCGGCAAAGGCCACGAGATACCGGTTGATCGCGCCCTGCAGTCCGCCTTCGGCGCCGCTGAAGACGGCGAGCGCGATCGCGAACATCGTGAGGGCAAGAGCGGCAAGCGCCGCCAGGACGCGGCCGAGCGGATACCAGGCAACCGAACCGTCGTCCGCCGGCGCGTTTTTCAGCGCCAGAAACACCACGACCATGACCGGCAGGACGGAAATCGCCAGAAAAAACGTGAGCGATCCGCCGCCGGGAGCGGCCAGAGCCACGATGACCGCGGCTACCGACGAGGCGACGGCGCCCTGCATGACCCCCAACGACAGACCGGTCGCCGCCAGCGGCAACTGCGCGAAATAAGCGAACATCAGGGCACCCGGCGAGCCGGATGCGACGGAGAGATGGAGAAGGGCGGAAACGATTCCGGCACCCAACGGTATTAGTTGCGTGCCGGACATCGGATTGCTCTACGCTGGCGGAACGCGCGCCGGCGTCAGTTGATTACGAAGGGCATCAGCGCGAGGTTGCGCGCGCGCTTGATCGCGGTCGCAAGTTCGCGCTGCTTCTTCGCGGATACCGCCGTGATACGGCTCGGTACGATCTTGCCGCGTTCGGATGTGAATCGTTGCAGAAGCTTGACGTTCTTGTAGTCGATCGCCGGGGCGTTCGTGCCCGAAAACGGGCAGCTCTTGGGCCGGCGGAAAAAGGGCCTGCGGCTCATTCTTCGGAATCCTTGTCTTTGGCG
>JAYQUR010000246.1:0-5479 GCA_038148075.1 Alphaproteobacteria bacterium
CCCCCGAGGAGATCGCTTCCGGAATATTCGGCCGCGCCGTGTTCGCGGCCGCGAAGAGCTGTGCCGCCGCGAGCGCCCCCATCGTGTAGGTCGGGAAATACCCCCACGCACCGTCGTACCAGTGGATGTCCTGCAGGCAACCGCGCCGGTCGTCCGGCGGCCGGATGCCGAGCAGTTCTTCCATACCGTCGTTCCAGGCGGCGGGCAGGTCGGCGAGATCCATGTCGCCGGCGATCAGGGCGCGCTCCAGACGGTAGCGCAGTATCACATGAGCGGGGTAGGTCACCTCGTCCGCGTCCACGCGGATGAAACTTCGTTCGACCTTCGTATACAGCCGGTACAGGTTTTCGACGTCCCATTCCGGCCCGTCGCCGCCGAAGGTCTCGCGCATCAGAGGCGCCGCGAACGTCAGATATTCACGGCTTCGACAGGCCTGCATCTCCACCAGCAGCGACTGGCTCTCGTGCATCGCCATACCGCGGGCATTGCCAACCGGCTGGTACTGCCATTCGCGCGGCAGTCCCATCTCGTATAGCGCGTGGCCGGTTTCGTGCAGGACGCCCATCAGGCTCTGCGTGAAATCGTCTTCCTCGTAGCGAGTGGTGATCCGGACGTCTCCGGCGACGCCGCCGCAGAATGGATGCAGGCTGACGTCGAGACGGCCTGCGCCGAAATCGAAGCCCAATACCGTCATCAGCCGTTCGCCGAGCGCCCGCTGCTTGGCGACGTCGAACGGCCCGGCGGGCGTAACCGCCTCGCCACGCGCGGCCTGGGCGGCCAGCGCCCGCTCCGTGAAGTCCGGCAGGAACGCCGACAGATCGTCGAACAGCGCATCGATGATATCGGTGGACCCGCCCGGCTCGTACTGGTCCAGGAGCGCCTCGTAGAGCGATCCGCCGAGCGCCGCCGCTTTGGCCGCCGCAATTTCCCGGGTCAGCCGCAGCACCTCGCGCAGCGGCGGAAGCACGCGGGCAAAGTCGCTCGCCGGGCGCGCCTCCCGCCACGCCATTTCGCAGGCCGCGGAGGCCCGGCTCATCGCCTCTACCAGCGCCGGCTCGACGGCATTTGCGTGCACCCAGCTCCGGCGCATTTCGCGCAGGTTCGCCGCCTTCCAGGAATCGGCCGGCGGTTCCGCCTCGGCGGCATCGAGGAGATCGGAAAGCCGCGGGTCGGTTTTCATCTCGTGAACGGTGAGCTTCAGCGCGGTGAGTTGCTCGGTCCGCGACGGAGCGCCGCCGGATGGCATAAGGACGGACATATCCCAGTGCAGCATACCGGCCGCCTCGCCGAGCGCGGCCATGCGGCGGAAACGGTCTTCGAGTACCTGATAGGCGGACACGGAAATTCCTTCGCCAGACGTGGATTTATTCGCCGCGACGACGGCGGTGATAGAGGACGTAGATCGCAAGCAGCGTCGCGGCAAGACCGAACCACGTCAGCGCATATTGCAGATGATTGTTTGGTATCTCGGTCCGGGTCCGGCCGCCATGCGGATACCCCTCCTCGCCGCCGAAAGCGGCCTCGATCAGGTACGGCTTTGCGTTCGAAAGCCCCGCTGCAGCGGCCATTGCGGCCGGATCTGCAAAGAACCAGATGCCCCTGGCGGGCTCGTTGTCGGGCACCCAGTCGCTGGTCTTTCCGCCGGCGCGCAACACGCCCTCCAGCGATACCACGCCTTCGGGTCGGCGCATTTCGCCCGGACGCCTTGCCTGCGGCGGCGGCGCCCAGCCGCGGTCCACAAGGACCGTGCCTCCGTCCTCGAGCGCGAGCGGCGTCACGATATGGACGCCCGGACGCCCCCGCCACGTCCGGCTTTGTATTTCGAGCGACTTGTCGACCAGAAACCGGCCGCGCAATACGACCCTGCGAAGTTCGTAATCGCGCCATACGCTGTCGGATACCGCGGACAGCGACACCGGCGGCGCCGCGAGACGCGCCGCCCTCTCGGCCAGAACCGCCTCCTTCCATTCGAGGCGCTGCATCTGCCACACGCCGAGACCGACCAGAATCATCAGCGCCGGCAGGGCGCAGACCGTCATCCAGAAATTGAGGCGCAGCGGGGCCCTTCCGGCGTTCATTCCGCGGTCCGGTCGTTTTCGTACTTGTGACGCAGGTTTTTGAAATGAAGGGCGATCAGGATGCCCTTGAACGGCCGTAACATGGCGATCGACATTATCGTAATGACCGGGATCCAGACGGCAAGATGGACCCAGACGGGCGGCGAAAACGCGAATTCGAGAGACACGGCGAGCCCGACAACGATTGCACCGAGAAAGAGAATGACGAATACGATCGCGCCGTCGCCGGTATCGTGCGGCGAAAGATCCAGGTCGCACACGTCGCAACGCTCCCGCACCTCAAGCAGGCCCTTGAAAAGCTTGCCGCGTCCGCAACGCGGACACTTCGCGCCGAGGCCCGTCGCGATGGGCGACAAAGGAGGCCAGTAGGTCTGGTCTTTCAATTCAGCGGTTCTTCCATATGTCCGAAAGCGTACCGGCCCGCCTCCGGGTGGAAGCGGGCCGGTACCGGTCCCTTATCTTGCGATTCCTATCTGCCCCACCAGTAGATGGCGCAGAACAGGAACAGCCAGACGACGTCGACGAAATGCCAGTACCAGGCAGCCGCCTCGAACCCGAAATGGTGATCCGGCTTGAAGTGCCCGGCGCGCCCGCGGAAATAGCAGACGATCAGGAAGATCGTGCCGACGAGGACATGGAAGCCGTGGAAGCCGGTAGCCATGTAGAAGGTCGACGGGTAGATACCCTCGCGGAAGCCGAACGCGGCGTGGCTGTATTCGTAGGCCTGCACGCAGGTAAAGCAGACGCCGAGGAAAATCGTCAGGGCGAGCCCCTGCATGAAGTGCTTGCGGTTGCCTTCGCGCAGCGCGTGATGCGCCCAGGTCACGGTGACGCCCGACATCAGCAGGATCAGCGTGTTCAGAAAGGGCAGATCCCAGGTGTCAAAGGTCTGCACGCCGGGCGGCGGCCACTGGCCCTCGATCTGAGCCGTCGGAAAAAGCGCAGCGTTGAAATAGGCCCAGAACCAGGCAACGAAGAACATCACCTCTGAGGCGATGAACAGGGCCATGCCGTAGCGCATGCCGACCTGGACCACCGGGTTGTGGAAGCCTCGATGTTCGGCTTCCTTGATGACCCCCCAGAACCAGCCGGCCATCGTGCCGAGGACCCCGAGGAGGCCCAGGATCAGGACCCAGGTAATCCCCGCGTGCATGTACAGCACGGCGCCGACTGCAAGCAGCAGGCCGGCCATGGAACCGATGAACGGCCACGGGCTCGGATCAACGAGATGATAGGGATGCTTGTTACCGTGATAGTCGTAGTCGGTGGCGCTGGCGCCGGTGTCTGCAGGCGGGACCATTGTTCAGCCGCTCCGTTGTTTAGCCGTCTGTCTTGGATTGGGCCGATGCCGCCCGCATATCGCGGCCGTCCTCGGTCCGGGTCTGGTAGAACGTATAGGACAACGTGATTTCCCTCACGTCGTCGAGGTTGGGGTCGTCGGCGATCGCCGGGTCGACGAAGAAGGCGACCGGCATGTCGATCTCGCCTCCCGCTTCGAGCCGTTGCTCGGTAAAGCAGAAGCATTCGATCTTGTTGAAATACTGCCCCGCCTTGAGCGGCGTGACGTTGAAGCTGGCGGTACCGATGATCGCGCGATCGGACAGATTCTTCGCCCGGTAGAACGCGAGGCTTTGCTCGCCGATCCGGAGCTTCACTTTGTCCTGAGCCGCCCTGAATCGCCACGGCAGCGCCGGATCGACGTCGGCGTTGAACCGGATAACGATCGTGCGCTCGATCGCCTTGTCGGGCGCCGCCTCCGCAACCTTCGGGGTGCCCGCGAAACCGGTAACCCGGCAGAACGCTTCGTAAAGCGGGACAGCCGCGAACGACATGCCGACCATCACAGCCGCGACGCCGAAAGCGGCGGCGGCGAGACGGACGTTGCGGGTTTTCTGGTCGCGTTTCATGTCAGCCCGCCGCTCCGCCGGACATGCGAACGATGGACATCACGTAGAAAAGCGCTGCGAGTGCGAATATCACGACGGCCAGCGCGATGTTGCGCTTGCGCCGCTTGCGATGCATTTCGGAAATCTGTTTCGCCATTGCCGCCACGCCTCAGAGCATCCGCGAGATCAGGCTGTCCGCGATCAGGCCGCTGAACAGCAGGAACAGATAAAGGATCGAATAGGCGAACAATCGCTTCGGTGCACGCTCGCCCTCGCCGCGCCAGACCTGAACGGCCAGCCCGAGGAAGATCGCGCCGAGAACGCCGGAAAAGATGCCCCAGACCCAGCTCGCCGTCCCCAGCATCCACGGCGTCAGGGACACCGCGATCATCGCGATCGTGTAGAGAAGGATCTGTTTTTTCGTTTCGCGTGCGCCGGCAACGACGGGAAGCATCGGCACGCCCGCCTTTTCGTAGTCGCCGCACTTGTAGAGCGCGAGCGCCCAGAAATGGGGCGGCGTCCAGACGAAGATCAACGCGAAGAGCGCGATACCGCCGAGGCTGACGTCGCCCGTCACGGCCGCCCAGCCGATCATCGGCGGGAAAGCGCCGGCCGCGCCGCCGATCACGATATTCTGCGGCGTCCGGCGTTTGAGCCAGATCGTGTAGACGAACACGTAGAAAGCGATGGCGAGCACGAGCAGGGCCGCAGCGACCAGATTGACGCCAAGCGCTATCACGACCACGGAGCCGACGGCGAGGATAACGCCGAAGGCAAGCGCCGTTTCGGGCGCCATCCGGCCGTCGGGCAACGGCCGGGTCCGCGTGCGCTCCATCCTTGCGTCCAGATCGCGCTCGTACCACATGTTGATCGCCCCGGACGCGCCGGTTGCGATCGCGATGCAGAGGATGGCGATGGCCGCGATCACGGGATGGATATCGCCCGGCGCAACGATCACGCCGGCAAATCCCGTGAACACCACGAGCGACATCACGCGCGGCTTGAGCAGCGCTATGAAGTCCCCGACTGCCGTGTCCTCCGGCAGAGAGGCGGCGGCTGTCATGCCGCCGGTCGCGGTGATCGGACGGTCCGTCATGCAGATCCCTTAGTGAGCGCCTTCGTCGCGGATCTCGGGCAGCTCGTCGTACGAGTGGAACGCCGGCGGAGACGACAGCGTCCATTCGAGCGTCGTCGCACCTTCGCCCCACGGGTTGTCGGCAGCCTTCTCGCCCGCGCTGAACGCCCGGAGCAGGCCGAACAGGAAGATCAGCACGCCGAACGCGCTGACGTACGAACCGTAGGACGCGATCTCGTTCCAGCCCGCATACGCATCCGGATAGTCCGGAATACGGCGCGGCATGCCGGCAAGACCCATGAAGTGCATCGGGAAGAAGGTCAGGTTGACGCCGATGAACGTCACCCAGAAATGCAGCTTGCCGATGCCTTCGCTGATCATCCGGCCGCTCATCTTGGGGAACCAGTAATAGAAGCCCGCAAAGATCGCGAACACGGCGC
>JAYQUR010000247.1:0-5474 GCA_038148075.1 Alphaproteobacteria bacterium
AACCAGCGACCCCTACGATGTCAACGTAGTGCTCTCCCGCTGAGCTACGCGCCCGTCCCGTAAAGGGCGGAGCGTTTTATCGCCTCTTTGGCGGAAGTGCAAGTGCGCCGGCGCCTGTTTTGCGGGTTATTGCGGCACGCCGTCGCCCCGCGGCCCCGGAGGCTCAGGCAGCCTGTTCCTGGAGGATGCGGTCGACCTCGTCGACGAGGTCGCGGAGGTGGAACGGCTTGGACAGGATCTTGGCGTTGCGGTTGGCGCCGTTCTTCTGGGCGTTGAGCGCGACGGCCGCGAAACCGGTGATGAACAGCACCTTGATCTGCGGCAGATGCGCGGTCGCCCGCTGGGCCAGCTCGATGCCGTCGATGCCGGGCATGACGATATCGGCGAGCAGCAGGTCGTAATCGCGCAGTTCCAGCGCGGCGAGCGCCTCGACGCCGTCCTCGCAGGACGTCACCATGTGGCCCGCCTTGCCGAGCGCCTTCGAAAGGAATGTCCGGAGGGACGAATCGTCCTCCGCCAGCAGAATACTCGCCATCTCAAGCCCGTTCTTGCGGTCCGGCAGGGCTTTGCACCCCCTCGGGCCGAATTTCGCAACCGGCACTGCCGCCAGCCACCCGTCCACTATTCCTAACGGCCGCCCATTAGGAAAGGGTAAACATTCGGCGGACCGGGAGATTCCTGTGAATAACGCGGAAGCGCCGTCCCCGACCGCTGCGTCGAGCCGCCGACTGGGGCGGTCCGGTGGCGGATGACTTCCGCCGCCGATTGGGCTAAATCAGACGCATGTCCAGTCCCGAGACCGGCGGCGCCCCTTCCGCCCAGCCCTTCGAGATTCGCGCGCCGGCCGTCCAGACCGTGCCGCTCGTCTTCGCGTCGCCGCATAGCGGCCGCGACTACCCGGCCGATTTCGTGGCCGGTTCGCGACTCAATCCGCTGGCCTTGCGCCGGTCGGAGGACAGCTTCGTGGACGACCTGTTCGCCGCCGCGCCAGCTTACGGCGCGCCGATTCTGCGCGCCCTGTTCCCGCGCGCCTTCGTCGACGTCAACCGCGAGCCGTTCGAGCTCGATCAGGCCATGTTCTCGGACAAGCTGCCCGACTACGTGAACACCGAATCGAGCCGCGTCGCCGCCGGCCTCGGCACCATTGCCAAGGTCGTCTCCGGCGGCCAGGAAATCTATCGCCACCGGTTGCGCTTCGACGACGCCGCCCGGCGGATCGACAGATACTACCGGCCCTATCACCGGGCGCTCGAAGGCCTGATAGAGGAGACGCGAACGCGTTTCGGTTATTGCGTCGTAGTCGACTGCCATTCGATGCCGTCGATCGGCGGTCCGCTGGACCCGGACGCCGGGCGCGGGCGCGCCGACTTCGTGATCGGCGACTGCTTCGGCAGCGCCTGCGCGCCGTACATAACGGACGCCATCGAGCGCTATCTCGGCGCCCTCGGCTACGTCGTCGTCCGCAACAAGCCGTTCGCGGGCGGATTCACGACACGGCACTACGGCGACCCTCGCAAGGGCGTGCATACCGTTCAGATCGAGATGAACCGGATGCTCTACATGGACGAGATGCGGATCGAGAAGAACAGCAACTTCGATCGCATGGCGGCGCAGATGACGGACGTTATCGAAACGCTTGCCCGGCTCACCGCGCAGGACCTCGCCGCGGAGTAACGGGAATGGGCGCCGGCAAAGGGACCGACAAGGCGTACTCGATCCGCGACGCGGATGCGGACGACATTCCCGCGATTACCGCGATATACGAAACCTACGTGCGCTCGAGCGTCGCGACGTTCGAGGAGGTGCCGCCGGACGAAACCGAAATCCGGGCCCGGTTCGACCGCGTCGCCGCCCTCGGCCTGCCCTGGCTGGTCGCCGAGACCGGCCACGGGAAAATCGTCGGATACGCCTACGCGGCGCCGTTTCGCGACCGGTCGGCTTATCGCTACGTCGTCGAGGATTCGATCTACGTCGCCGCCGACCGGATCCGCGAGGGAATCGGATCGGCGCTGCTCGGAGACCTGATCGAACGCTGCACGGCGCTCGGCAAACGCCAGATGATCGCCGTCGTCGGCGGTTCGCAGACCGTGGGCTCGATCGGCTTGCACGGGCGGCTCGGCTTCCGGGTCGCCGGCGTGCTGCCGTCGTTCGGGTTCAAGTTCGGCGACTGGGCGGACACGGTCCTGATGACCCGATCGCTGGGCGATGGCGACGCCACCACGCCCGACGCCTGAATATTGCGCTGCAGCATGCCGGCAAGACCGGTTTTCGGGCCTCGATACCGGCGAAACAACCCGAAATAACCTGCCAAATCATTGTTTTTATAGAAAAAAAGGCCGCTCCGAAGAGCGGCCTGAGTCTGATAGGGAGGAAACGTCCAAGAAGGGTGAGGAACACAGATCGCTTGGACAACCAACCTGTGTTGCAATGCAATATATTGTTGGGCAGCAAACGAATCAAGAAAAATTTCGCCGGATTTAACGACTTTTTTACGCCGACAAACGTAACGATCGGTCGGGCGGCTGCGCGCCGATGTGCAATGCACAATCCCTCGTCAAACCGGCATGGATCTTGCAAACAGATAAACCATGAGATTTCGGCGACAATTCGGGCTCGCGACCCTCGTTCTCGGCGCGCTGACGTTGCTCGGGCCGCTCGCCGCCCATGCCGACACCGAAATTAACCGTTTGAATTCAAAGATTTGCCGGCAGGCTATCGAGAATGCGGAAGAAGGCCGCCGGCTGCCTTTCGGAATTTTGCAGGCGATTTCCCTTGCGGAATCGGGCCGCTGGAACAAGCAAACGCGGGAAAAATTTGCCTGGCCGTGGACCGTGACGGCGCACGGAAAGGGCAAATTCTATCCGACGCGCGCGGCGGCGATCGCCGCCGTGAGGCAGCTCAAGGCGGACGGCGTCCGCAACATCGACGTCGGCTGCATGCAGATCAACCTCTACTACCACCCCGAAGCGTTCGACAGCCTGGAAGAAGCGTTCGATCCCGCCGCCAACAGCGGCTACGCCGCCGATCTCCTGTCGCGGCTGCGCAAGGCCCACCGCTCTCTCACCCGGGCGGTCGCCTTCTATCACTCGTCCACGCGCGAACGGAACCTGCCCTACAAGCGCAAGGTGATGCGCCTGTGGAGCGAAGAGCGGCGGCGCCACTACGACGAAGCGCGCAAACAGGCCCGCGAACGCTGGCAGATCGGCGTCGGAAAATCGGGTAGATAGGCGGTTCAGGCGTAGGCGACGTCCGCCTGCATGGCGAGCGCGCCGTCGGCTGTCATTGCCCACAGGGTGCATTTACCGTCTTCGTCGCCCGGGGCGCCATGCACGGAAAAATCCATCGTGTCATAGACCGGCGAGATCGCGCGCAGCGTGAACTCCTTCATCTGCGCCTCCGGCAACTCGCGCCGGAACAGGTCGAGCATCATGGTCATCGTCAGGGGCCCATGCACCAGCAGGCCGGGATAGCCCTCGACATCGCGCACGTAGTCGATGTCGTAATGGATGCGGTGACTGTTCATGGTCAGCGCCGAATAGCGGAACAGCAGCACGGTCGACGGGTGGATCGTCCGGTTCCAGGCGGCCTCCATCGGCGCCGGGCGCGGCGCGGGCGGCGGCGCGTTGGGATCGGCTTCGTCGCGATAGACCTGCGTGCGCTTCTCGGTCGTCGTCAGCCTTCCGTCCTCGCCGAAGAATTCCTCGGTCATCGTCACGAAGCACAGCTTGCCGGACTTGCCGTCCTTCTCGGCGATGTCCGAGATCGTCATGACCTTCTTCACCTTCTCGCCGATGCGGAGCGGGCTGTCGAACGTCATCGTCGAACCGGCCCACATGCGGCGCGGCAGATCGATCGGCGGCATGAAGTGTCCCTTGGCCTGATGGCCGTCGCGGCCGGTCGCATCGAGCCGGACGATCTCCGGGAAATAGAAATAGTGCCAGGCGGGCGGCAGCGGATCGCCGGGCTGGAAGCGCGGGTCGTCGCGGTCGAGCGTCGCGGTGAAGTAGTCGGCCTGGAACGGCGCGACGACGCTCTCGGTGATCTCCTGCTTGCCGATATAGTCCGCGAATGCCGTCATGCCCCGAATTCCTCTTTTATCGCTTTCGTATGCGCGCCGACCTCGGGGATCGACCCGAGATCGCGCCCGCCGTTGTCGATGAGCGCGGGCGGCGCCACGAGCTCGATCGGTCCCGTCGGCGAGCCCACCGTCACGCGCCGGAGCGCGGGATGCGTCGACAGGCCCGAGACGTCGTTGATCTCGCCGAACGCGATCTGCGCCGTGCGCAGCCGGCCGATCAGCTCGTCGCGCGGCGTCGTGCCAAACACGGCGTCGATCACCGCGTCGAACTCGGCGCGGTGGGCGCAGCGCGCTTCGTTGCTCGCGAAGCGCGGATCCCTCGGCAGGCCGGCATCGAGCAGCACGTCCGCACAGAGACGCTCGAACTCGCGCTCGTTCTGGATCGCGATCAGGATCTGCCCCCCGCCCTGTGTATCGTAGGCCCCGTAGGGATGGATCGACGGGTGGTTGAGGCCGACGCGCGGCGTGATCTTGCCGCCGTAGTCGTAGTGCATCAGCGGGACCGTCATCCAGTCCGCCATGCCGGCGAACAGCGATGTCTTGATCGAGGCCCCCTCGCCGGTCGCGTCGCGGGCGATCAGCGCTTCGAGGACGGCCATATAGGAATACATGCCGCAGGAGACGTCGCAGGCCGACACGCCGACGCGTCCGGGCCCCTCCGGAAGGCCGGTGATCGAACACAGGCCCGACTCGGCCTGCACCAGCAGGTCGTAGGCCTTCATGTCGGCGTACTCGCCCTCCTCGCCGTAACCGGAGATGTCGACGGTGATCAGGCGCGGATTGCGCTTGCGCAGCTCTTCCGAGCCGAAGCCCGCGCGCGCGGCCGCACCGGGCGCGAGGTTCTGGATGAACACGTCCGCCGTGTCGATGATCCGGTGGAGGAGCGCCGCGTCGTCCGCATCCTTGATGTTGGCCACCAGCGATTCCTTGCCGCGGTTGAGCCACACGAAGTAGGCGCTCTCGCCGTGAACCACGGAATCGTATTTTCGGGCGAAGTCGCCCTCTTCGCGCTCGACCTTGATCACCCGCGCACCCGCGTCGGCCAGCCGCGACGCGCAGTAGGGCGCGGCGACAGCCTGTTCCATCGAGACGACGAGGATGCCGTCGAGG
The DNA here is from genome assembly GCA_038148075.1 of Alphaproteobacteria bacterium. GTDB lineage: Bacteria > Pseudomonadota > Alphaproteobacteria > MPNO01 > UBA830 > JAYQUR01. The sequence continues at coordinate 5,189 of JAYQUR010000247.1, forward strand.
GGTTTCAATGCGTCACGCATTCGCCCCCTCCCTAGCCCTCCCCCTCCGGGAGAGGGGACATACCGGCGCCGCTCGCAATTCTCGAATCCCCTCTCCCTTGAGGGGGAGGGTTAGGGAGAGGGTGAGGCGACGCACCGGAATCATCAGTAGGACCGCGGCAGGCCCAGCACGTGCTCGCCGACGAACGACAGCACGAGGTTGTTGGAGATCGGCGCGATGCGGTAGAGGCGCGTCTCGCGGAACTTGCGCTCGACGTCGTATTCCTCGGCGAAGCCGAAGCCGCCGT
>JAYQUR010000248.1:0-5465 GCA_038148075.1 Alphaproteobacteria bacterium
GTTCAGGCTCAACCAGATGGGCTCGCTCTACGTCACCAGCGCCGCCTTCCACATCCACCTCGCCAACCGCGAAGAAGTGCTGGCGCGGGCGGGCGACCTGATTTCGATGGTCGTCTCCGGCGCGATCCGCATCGACGTCGCGCGGCGCTATCCGCTGGAAGAAGCCGGCCAGGCGCTGATCGACATCGAGTCGGGGTCGACGACGGGAATGAGCGTGCTGATTCCGTAGGGCAATTCTGCGTTTAATTCCGGGTGTCACCCTCGGGCTTGACCCGAGGATGACATCTTGGGTGGACGGAAGAACCCGGCCACCCCCATTGATCCCGCCCGCCGCGCGCTCCAAGATGCCGCCACAACAAGGGGAGAACGGGAGGCATGTCGGACGCACCGACGGTCCGCCTCGATGCGGACGGCAAGCCGGTCGGGTTCATCGACCATCCGGACGATTTCACCACCGTTAAATTTGAGGTACTCGACGGCACTATCGGGCTGCTGACGCTCAACCGGCCGGACAAGCTGAACGCGTTCGACGAGCGCATGATCCGCGAGATCCGCTCGGTCGTCTGGAAGGTCAATTTCGACGAGGCGATCCGCGTGCTTGTCATCACCGGCGCCGGGCGCGGCTTCTGCTCGGGCCGAGATATCCTCGGGCTCGACTACGAGAACAACCTCCCCTCGCCGCAGTACCGCGCCTACGTGCGCGCCAACCACGAGATGCTCGACGATCTCGAGAACATGGAGAAGCCCGTCATCTCGATGGTGAACGGCATTTGCGCCGGCGGCGGCGTCGAGATCGCCATCGCGTCGGACTTCCGCACCGCCGCCGAGGGCGCGGAGTTCGTGCTGACCGAGAACAATATCGGCGTCATCCCCGCCTCGGGCGCGGCGTCGCGCATGATCCAGATGATCGGCATCGGCCGGCTCAAGGAGATGATGATGACGACGCTTCCGGTCGACGCGACGACCGCCGAGCAATGGGGCCTCGTCAACCGCGTCTACAACGCCGACGACCTGCTGGAGGGCACCCTGTCGTTTGCCCGCGTGCTGTGCGAACGCGCGCCGCTGGCGCTCGGCATGGCGAAGCACGTCATCAACACCTGCCAGAACACCGACACCGAGACCGGCCGGCTGATCGAACGGCTCGGCCAGTCCGTGCTGATCCAGTCCGAGGATTCGAAAGAGGGCAACCGCGCCTTCCGCGAGAAGCGCAAGCCGGAGTGGAAGGGAAGATGAGCGTGCGGACGATCGGCGCGACGGAGCTCTGGGTCGAGGAAGGCGGGACGGCCGACGGGCCGCTGCTCGTCCTGATGCACGGGCTGTCGGGAACCGGCGCGATCTGGGACGGGCTTAAGCCGCACCTCGATGCGCACTGGCACGGCCGCTGGCTGATCCCCGACATGCGGGGGCACGGCCGCTCGGCGCACACGCAGCGATACGGCATCGCCAATCATGCCGCAGACATCGCGGCATTGGTCGCGGACGCAGCGGACGCCGGAGTCGACATCCACCTCGCCGGCCATTCGATGGGCGGGCTGGTCGGCATGGTCCTTGCCTCGGGCTGGTTCGGTTTCGCACCGAGATCGGTGGCGACGGCGGGCGTGAAGGTAAGCTGGTCGGACGAGGAATACGCCGGGATCGCGAAGCTGATCGACCTCCCCGTCCGCTGGTTCGATACGGAACGGGAAGCACGCGAACGCTTCGTCCTGGTGACGGGGCTGAAAGGCATCGCCGATCCCGCGTCGGACTTCGCGGGCACCGGCGTCGTCGAGGAGAACGGCAAGTGGCGCCTCGCCGCGGACAATCGCGCGGCGATGGTCGCCTATGCCGATACGCCGACGATCCATGCCGCCGTTCGCGCGCCGGCGGTTCTCGCCGCGGGGGAACATGACGCCATGGTCTCAGTGGCCGAACTGCGCACCCTCGATACCGCTGCCGTCGAACTGAAGGGTCTCGGCCACAACGCGCACGTCGAGGACCCCGCCGCCTTCTGGGACCTGATCGCATCCGCTACGGGAGTGACCGCATGACTGCAGATACCGAAACGTTCCGTTTCCGGCGATTTATGGAGACGCTTGCAGAGGCGGGCGAGGTCGAGACCGTCGACGCACCGACGCCGCTGTCGCGGATCGCTTCGACGCTGGACGGCAATGCGAAAGCGGTGATGTTCGGGAATGCAGGCCCGGACGGCCAGGAACTTGCCGGGAACGTCATGGCCTCGCGGAAGCGGATGGCGATCGCGCTCGGCGTCGACGAAAAGAACCTGATGCGCGAAATGAGCCGCCGGTTGGCCAGCCCGATCGCGCCGGTCGAGGTCGGCTCCGCGAACGCGCCGGTACAGCAGGTCGTCCAGCGCGACAACGAGGCGGACCTCACCGCCCTTCCCGTCCACCTGCAGCACGGCGAGGACGGCGCGCCCTACATCTCGGCGACGCTCGACATCTCGCGCGACCCGGCGACCGGCCACACCAATGTCGGCATGCGCCGACTGATGCTGCGCGGCCGTCGCGAAGCGGGTGTCGACCTGAACGCGCCGAGCGACCTGCGCGCGATCTACGGCGGCGCGCACGACGGCGGCAACCGGCTGCCCGTTGCGTTTGCCGTCGGTTTCCATCCGGCCGACGCGATCGCCGCCTGTGCGATGACCCCGCCGGTCGACGAACTGGCCCTGATGGGCGCGGTGCGCGGCGCGGCGGTGCCCGTGGTCAAATGCGTGACCAACGATCTTCTGGTGCCGGCGGATGCCGAAATAATCCTGGAGGGCTATCTCGACGCCGACGGATGGACCGAGCCGGAAGGTCCGTTCGGCGAATATGTCGGCTATTACGGCAAGCTGAAACGCAATCCGGTTTTTCATCTGACCGCGATCACGCGGCGGACAGACGCCCTGTTCCAGACGGCGACGATCGGCGGGCGCGCTATGAGTCATACCGACACGGCACAGCTCTGCGCGCTGCGGACCGAACAGGCAATCTGGTCGGCACTGGAGGTTGCAGTGCGCGAACCGGTTGCCGTCTACGCGCCGCCGTCGACAGGCGGCATGTACAACGTCCGTATTTCCCTCAACCAGCGGGTACCCGGCGAGGCGCGCAACGCCATCGCGGCGGCCCTTGGCTCGTCGGCCGACTGCAAGCACGTCTTCGTGGTCGACGCGGACATCGACGTGTTCGACGACGCCCAGATGGAATGGGCACTCGCGACGCGCTTCCAGGCCTCGCGCGACCTGATGACGTCGTCGGGTTACCGGGCGGTGCCGCTCGACCCGTCGCTCGGCGGCGAGCGGGTCGGCGACAAGGCGGGCTTCGACCTCACGCGCCCGTTCGGCAGCGCCAAAGCCCAGGAGTGGCAGGTCCCCGATCCGCCGGTATTCCGGCAAGCGCCGAAACAGACGGTCGAGGACGCGCTACGCGAGGGGCCGAAATATTTCCGCGAGCTTATGGAAGCGGCCGGTTCCGACGACGGCTGCGAAATCGTGCGCGAACTGGAGCGTTTCTACGCGGACGGATCGCTGCAACGGTTGGACGACGGAAAGTACGCACTGTCATGAGCCTGGAGAAACTGGAAACGCAGGTAAACGGAAACGACGCGCTGGTCCGGCGCGGGCGGTTCTTCTCGGGCCGCTTCGTCGTCGGCGTCGGCGAGACCGACTGGCTGATCGAGATCGCGAACGGCCGCGTCGCCGCCGCAACGCCCGGTCCGCACCTGATGGAATCGTGGGATTTCTCGATCCGTGCGTCGGAAGCGGACTGGCAGGCATTCTGGCGGAAGCACCCGCGCCCCGGCTATCACGACGTTTTCGCGATGACGAAATCGGGCGCGGCAAGAATCGAGGGCGATTTGCAGCCGCTGATGGCCAACCTGCGATACGTGAAGGAAGTGCTGGCCGCGCCCCGTGCGGCAAATGGGGAACGGGCATGACTGCGGCGATCGAGCCCGTCGTCGGGCGCTACGTCACGTTCGATATCCTGGGCCGCGCGCACCGCGTCTATTTCGAGGAGGCAGGCACTGGCATTCCGCTGGTCTGCCTGCACACCGCCGGCTCCGACGCGACGCAGTACCGCCACATGCTGAACGATGCGGAGATCACCGACCGGTTCCGCGTGATCGCGTTCGACATGCCGTGGCACGGCAAGTCGCTGCCGCCCGCCGGCTATCACGACGAGGAATATCTGCTGACGACGGAGCTTTACACCGAGACGATCCGCGCGTTCTGCGCAGCGCTCGGCCTCGACCGGCCTGCCGTCATCGGCTGTTCGATGGGCGGGCGCATCGTCCTCCACCTCGCCGAGGCGTTTCCGGACGAGTTTCGCGCCGTGATCGGCGTCGAGGCCTCCGACCACCAGCAGCCGTGGTACGACCGCGAGTGGCTGCACCGGCCCGACGTCCACGGCGGCGAGGTGTGCGCAGCGCTCATCTCGGGCCTCGTCGCGCCGCAGAGCCCCGACGAGTACCGCTGGGAGACGCTGTGGGGCTATCTCGCTGCCGGGCCCGGCATCTTCAAGGGCGACCTGCATTTCTACCGGGCGGATTCCGACTATCGGGAAAGGGTCGCACGCATCGATCCCGAGAAGTGCCCGGTCTATTTGCTGACCGGGGAATACGACTTCTCGTGCGAGCCGGCCGATACGATCCGCACTGCGGAGAAGATCGGCATCGAGGCCGTCATCATGGAAGAGGTCGGCCATTTCCCGATGTCGGAGAACCCGGCCCAGTTCCGCAACTACCTGATACCGGTGCTGGAGAGCATCGCCACTCGGTAACACAGGGGATTAATTCGGCCGAAAGCCTTGCATCCGCGCCGCGCGGCTGGAAACATGCGGCCAAAACGCCAACGACAACAGGGATCAGCGTCATGGAAACCCGCGCCGCCATCGCCACCGAAGCCGGCAAGCCTCTCTCGATCGAAACCGTCACGCTCGACGGGCCGAAGGAAGGCGAAGTGCTCGTCGAGATCAAGTCGACGGGCGTCTGCCACACCGACGAATTCACGCTTTCCGGCGCCGACCCGGAGGGCATCTTCCCGGCGATTCTCGGCCATGAGGGTGCGGGCGTGGTAGTCGATTGCGGCCCCGGCGTGACAACGCTGAAGAAGGGCGATCACGTCATCCCGCTCTACATCCCGGAATGCCGTCAGTGCAAATCCTGCCTGTCCGGCAAGACCAACCTCTGCACCTCGATCCGCGAGACGCAGGGCCAGGGCGTTATGCCGGACGGCAGCAGCCGGTTCTCCATGGGCGGCGACAGGATCTTCCACTACATGGGTACGTCGACCTTCGCCAACCACACGGTCGTGCCGGAGATCGCGCTCGCCAAGGTCCGCGAGGACGCGCCGTTCGACAAGATCTGCTATATCGGTTGCGGCGTGACGACGGGCATCGGGGCAGTGATCAATACGGCCAAGGTCGAGCCCGGCGCGAACGTCGTCGTCTTCGGCCTCGGCGGCATCGGCCTCAACGTCATCCAGGGCG
>JAYQUR010000249.1:0-5462 GCA_038148075.1 Alphaproteobacteria bacterium
AGCCGAGGCAGATTATGGCCCGCCGCAGACGCATCTACGAGGGCAAGGCGAAGATCCTGTTCGAAGGACCCGAGCCTGGCACCCTCGTCCAGTATTTCAAGGACGACGCGACCGCCTTCAACAACAAGAAGAAAGGCGTAATCACCGGAAAAGGCGTGCTGAACAACCGCATTTCCGAATACCTGATGATCAAGCTAAGCGAAATCGGCGTGCCGACCCATTTCGTCCGCCGTCTGAACATGCGCGAGCAGCTCGTCCGCGAGGTCGAGATCATCCCGGTCGAGGTCGTCATCCGGAACGTCGCCGCCGGTTCGCTGACCAAGCGCTTCGGCATCGAGGAAGGCTCGCCGTTGCCGCGCTCGATCGTCGAGTACTATTACAAATCCGACGAACTCGACGACCCGATGGTCTCGGAAGAGCACATCACGGCCTTCGGCTGGTCGACGCCGCAGGAACTCGACGAAATCATGCACATGTCGCTCCGCGTGAACGACTTCCTGACGGGGCTGTTCCTCGCGATCGGTATCAGGCTCGTGGACTTCAAGCTCGAGTTCGGCCGGTTGTGGAACAACGACGAGATGCGAATCGTCCTCGCCGACGAGATCAGCCCGGACAACTGCCGCCTGTGGGACATCGCGACCAACGAGATCATGGACAAGGACCGGTTCCGCCGCGATTTGGGCCAGATCGAGGAAGCCTACCAGGAAGTCGCGCGCCGGCTCGGAATCCTGCCCGAAAGCGGCAGCCCGTCGGACATGGCCGGTCCCGCGGTGATGCAGTAAGGCGATAGCCGCCAGTCGTTTGCCTGAAGTCGGTATGTCCCGGATTACGCTCTCCTTCGACAACGGCCCCGAGCCGGACGTCACGCCGCGCGTGCTCGACCTGCTCGCCGGGCACGGCGTGAAATCGACCTTCTTCGTGCTCGGCCACAAGATGGCCGATCCCGCGCGCCGCAAACTTGCCGAGCGGGCGCATGCCGACGGCCACTGGATCGGCAACCACACCTGGACGCACCGGACGCCGCTCGGCCTCAATGCCGACGCGGGCGCACCGGCGGCCGAGATCGGCGAAACGCAGCGCGTCTTGGGCGCCCTCGCCCACCCCGACAGATTGTTCCGGCCGTTCGGCCAGGGCGACAATCTCGACGGGCGCATCCTAAGCCCGGCCGCGCGCGACTATCTGATCGACGGCGGCTACAGCTGCGTTCTGTGGAATTCGGTGCCGGGGGACTGGAAGCCGGGCGACGACTGGTACGACAACGCCCTCAACGACGCGGCGCGGGACGACTGGACGCTGATGGTCCTGCACGATCTGCCGGACGCCTGCATCGGCAAGCTCGACGATTTCCTCAAGGCCTTGAGCGACGCGGGCCACGACATCGTTCAGGAATTTCCGCCGTCCTGCGTACCGATCTCGTGTGGGGAATACGTTCGCCCCGACGCGATGCCGCCGCTGGCGGACGCGGCCTAGGAAACAACCTCAGAAAAACACGAACGTGCGCGTCTCGATGCTTTCGCGGAACGGCGCGTCAGGCGCCGTGTTCGGGTCCGCGAACGCGCTGTGAGCCGCAAAACGCGAAACGCTTTCGTCCGAATCGTAGCATTTGATCAGCATCGCCTCGTCCGGCTCCATGTCCGGCACGTAGTACCAGCGCGTGCCCGGGTTGTAGACCATGTGCTGGATCTCGCCGATGCGGTCCTTCGCCCGCCGCTCCGTCGAAACGAGGTCCGCGTCGTCGATCGTGCGCGCATCCGCGATGGCAAGCGGCATCGATTTCACAGGCTTCCGGTTGCCGCGCCACACATTGACGATCGCCATCCTGCCCTTCAGCAGTTCCTCGGCCTCAACGTCCCCGACGTGATCGCGCAGACGCTGCGGGCCCGACCGCGCCGTGTAGTCGTTGTGCACCATCTGGACCGGTTCGCGGACGACCCGCTTGATCCGCGTCTCGTCGTCGCCGGCGCGCAGCGTGTGGTCGAACACGATGACCTTCTTCGCGCCGAGTTCCGTCTTCAGTAACTCCTCGACCTCGCGTTCGTAGGCTCCCGACCGCTGCGCCTCGTCGTAGAAATCGACGTCGGTTGCGTGGCGAACGACGGCGAACCCCTCGCGGTCGAGCGAAATCTCGCCGAGTCGCGGCCGTACGTTTTCGATCCGCACGGGCCTGTCTTCATGCTGGCCCTCGTACTGATGCAGTTTGAGGACGCCGGGTTCGTTCGGCACGCTGACCGGCGTCGAGCCGCGAACGACGAATCTCAATGGGGCGGTGACGGTCTCGAACTGGGCGCTCTCGGGCATTTTCGTCTCCTCCGGCTCGCAGGGCCTTCAATATGCGCCCGATGTAACCTTTTCGCGGGACGATGCAATCGCCAAAAGGATCAAATCTTTGTTGCGACTCCGGCAAGAATGCCCGAAACGGGCCGAATATCCCCGATTCCGCGTGAGATTCGGTGCGAGCCGGGCTAAACAACGGACATGAAGGCGCGCATCCATATCACGCTCAAGATCGGGGTTCTGGACCCTCAGGGCAAGGCAATCGAGCATGCGCTCGGCGGTCTCGGCTTCGGCGGAATCGATCAGGTCCGCCAGGGCAAATACATCGAGATAGACCTCGCGGAGTCCGATCCCGCCAAAGCGAGGCCGGCACTAGAAGCGATGTGCGAGAAGCTCCTCGCGAACACGGTGATCGAGAATTACGAGATAGACCTCGACGAATGAAATCGGCCGTCATCGTCTTTCCGGGTTCGAACTGCGACCGCGACGTCCAGGTCGCACTGCGCGACAGCGCCGGCTCGGAGCCGATCATGCACTGGCACGGCGATGCGAACCTGCCAGACGTCGATCTGATCGTGGTTCCGGGCGGATTTTCCTACGGCGACTATCTTCGCTCGGGCGCGATGGCGGCGCATTCGCCGGTGATGCGAGAGGTCGTCGCGCGGGCGAACGCGGGCGTACCGGTCCTGGGCATCTGCAACGGCTTCCAGATACTTACCGAAGCCGGGCTGCTGCCGGGCGTCCTGATGCGAAACGCCGGGCTGAAGTTCCTGTGCCGCGACGTCGATCTGCGGGTCGAGTGCACCGATACGGTTTTCACGCGTGACTACATAGAGGGCCAGATCATCCGCATCCCGATTGCCCACAATGAGGGCAATTATTTCGCCGACGACGAAACGCTGATGCGTCTGGAGGGTGAGAGGCGGATTGCCTTCCGCTATTGCGACGCCGAGGGCAACGTGACGGCGGCAGCGAACCCGAACGGCTCGGCGCACAACATCGCGGGCATTCTCAACGAGGCGCGCAACGTGCTCGGCATGATGCCGCATCCCGAACGACTCGCGGAAGCGGCGCTGGGCGGCACCGACGGCCGGCCGATGTTCGACGGGCTGGTCGAAGCGCTGGCCGACGCGGCATGAACGCCATCACGCCCGAAATCGTCGCCGAGCACGGCCTGTCGCCGGAGGAATACGAACGCGTCCTCCGCATCATGGGGGGCGAACCGAACCTGACGGAACTGGGCATCTTTTCCGTCATGTGGTCGGAGCACTGCTCCTACAAATCCTCCAAGGTGTGGCTGAAGAAACTGCCGACGTCGGCGCCCTGGGTCATCTGCGGCCCCGGCGAGAACGCCGGCGTGATCGACATCGGGGACGGCAAGGCATGCGTCTTCAAGATGGAAAGCCACAACCACCCGTCCTTCATCGAGCCCTACCAGGGCGCAGCGACGGGCGTCGGCGGCATCCTGCGCGACGTCTTCACGATGGGCGCACGGCCCGTCGCCAACATGAACGCGCTGCGCTTCGGCGCGCCGGACCATCCGAAGACCCGCCATCTCGTCGGCGGCGTCGTGTCGGGGATCGGCGGCTACGGCAACTGCATGGGCATTCCGACCGTCGGCGGCGAGGTCAATTTCGATCCCAGCTATAACGGCAACATCCTCGTCAATGCGATGACGGTGGGCGTTGCCGACGCGGACCGCATCTTCTATTCGGCCGCCGCCGGCATCGGAAACGCAGTCGTCTATGTCGGTTCCAAGACCGGCCGCGACGGCATCCACGGCGCGACCATGGCCTCCGCCGAGTTCGACGACGCATCCGAAGACAAACGCCCGACCGTACAGGTCGGCGATCCCTTTACGGAAAAGCTTCTGCTGGAAGCCTGTCTGGAACTGATGGCGACCGATGCCATTATTGCGATCCAGGATATGGGCGCGGCAGGTCTCACATCCTCATCTGTCGAGATGTCGGACAAGGGCGGCGTCGGCATCGAGTTCGACCTGGACCGCGTGCCGATGCGCGAGAACGGCATGACGCCCTACGAGATCATGCTGTCCGAAAGCCAGGAACGCATGCTGATGGTCCTCAAGCCTGGGCGGGAGGACATGGCGCGAGCGATCTTCGAGAAGTGGGAGCTCGACTTCGCGATCATCGGCCGCGTGACCGACACCAACCGGCTGGTCCTCAAATGGCACGGCGAGACTGTCTGCGACATCCCGGTGCCGCCGCTGGTCGCCGAGGCGCCCGAATACGAACGCCCGTGGGTACGGCCCGAGCCGCCGGCCTCATTGTCTGCCGAAGACGCGCTCGCCGGCATCGACATCGCCCCGCTTGACGCCCTGCGCACGCTGATGGCGGACCCGGACCTGTGCTCGCGCCGCTGGGTCTGGGAGCAGTACGACCACATGGTGATGGGCGACACGGTCCAGCGGCCGGGCGGCGATGCCGCAGTCGTCCGCGTGCACGGCACGAAGCGCGGCCTCGCGATCACGACGGACTGCACGCCGCGCTACTGCGTCGCCGACCCGATCGAGGGCGGACGCCAGGCGGTGGCGGAGGCATGGCGCAACCTGACCGCCGCCGGCGCTACGCCGCTCGCCGTGACCGACAACATGAATTTCGGCAATCCGGAACGGCCCGAGATCATGGGCCAGTTCGCCGGCTGCATCGAGGGCATGGCGGAGGCCTGCACGGCGCTCGACTTCCCCGTCGTCTCGGGCAACGTCTCGCTCTACAACGAAACCAACGGGGCCGGCATCCTGCCCACGCCGGCGATCGGCGGCGTTGGGCTTATCGACGACATCGGGACGGACATGGCATCGCCTGGTTTCGCGGCCGAGGGCGAGACGATCCTGGCGATCGGCGAGACGGCAGGCCATCTCGGCCGGTCGCTGTTCCTGCGCGCGATAGGCGGACGCGACGAGGGCGCGCCGCCCTCGGTCGACCTCGCCGCCGAACGCCGCAACGGCGATCTCGTCCGCACCCTCATCCGGTCGGGCAGCGTGAGCGCGTGTCATGACGTTTCCGACGGCGGCCTGCTGGTCGCGGTCGCGGAAATGGCGCTCGCCGGCGGGATGGGCGCCGAAATCGACGCCCCGGACGGCCCCGCGCCTCTGCTGGCCAGGCTGTTCGGCGAGGATCAGGGCCGATACGTCGTCACCGCCGCCGATCCGGTGGCCGTTCGCGCCT
>JAYQUR010000250.1:0-5448 GCA_038148075.1 Alphaproteobacteria bacterium
CGATATTCGGCGAAGGGCTCGCGACCGGCATGGCCACGTTCACGACCTCCGCGCCCGGCTGGCAGAGATGGAACGCGGATCATCTGAAGCTCGGCCGGCTCGTCGCCCGCGACAGTGACGGCAAAATTATCGGTTTCGCAGCCCTCACGCCGGTGCCCGATACCTGAGGCGCCGCCGGCGTCGCTGAGGTCAGCGTCTATGTCAGCAAGAACGCTCAACGACGCGGCATCGGCCTCGCCCTCCTGCGTCGGCTGATCGACGTGACGGAAGCGGAAGGCTTCTGGACGCTGCAGGCTCAGATGTTCGCCGCCAACGCCCCGAGCCTGGCGCTCCACCGTGCCGCAGGCTTTCGAGAGGTGGGCCGCCGCGAACGCTACGGCCACGTCAACGGCGTCTGGCAGGACGTCGTCCTGATGGAACGCCGCAGTACCGTTGCCGGCGGCGACGGGCTGCCGACGAAGAGCTGCGGCTAGGCCCGCAGACCCATGTCCCAGAAGGCCGCTTCGAGCCGCGTGGCGTGGGCGAAGGTTTTCCGTAGATCGCCGATGCGCGCATCCCCGCCGCGCGACGTTGCCAGACGGTCGAGTTGCGCGCCTGCCGCCGCCGCGACGTCCTGATACTCCTCGCCGGCGTACATCTCGATCCATTCGCGATACGGGTTGCCGTCCGTCACCGTCGCGGCATCGGCGGCAAGCAGCCTGCCGATTTCTCCATAGCCGAGAATGCACGGCGCGAGCGCGACCTGCAGATCGAGCACGTCGCCGGCCATGCCTCGTTCGAAGACGTAGCGCGTATACGCCGTCGTCTCCATTTCCTCGGGAGCCGACGCCATGTCCGCTTCCGTCAGCCCCCAGGCCGCGCAGAACTTCACATGCAATCGCATCTCGACGTCGACGATGCCCGACAGCGCCGCCGCCGCGCCGCGAATCTCCGCGAGGTCGTCGGCCTTGAATGCCGCGAGCGCCCAGGCGCGCGCGAAATGGATCAGGAACACGTAGTCCTGGATGAGGTAGTGGCGAAAGCAGGCCTCGGGGAGCGAGCCGTCCGCGATCCCGCGCACGAAAGCGTGGTCGGTATAGGCGGACCATTCCGCGGGACAATCCGCCTTGAGACGCGCAAACAGGGTGCCGTAAGGGGCATTAGGGTCGGTCATGGCGGCATCGTCACATCTGGTTGTTCGTTTCGGCGGGGAGCGTGACGATCATGCCGTCGAGCTCCTCGGTAACGGTGATCTGACAGCCGAGGCGCGAAGTCGGGCGGACGCCCCACGCGAGATCCAGCAAGTCTTCCTCTTCGTCCGACGGTTCGGGCAGCAGATCGAAATGAGCGTTGTCGACATAGACGTGGCAGGTCGAACACGCCATCGCCCCCTCGCAGGCGCCTTCGATGCCGATATCGTTGTCCCATGCCGCCTGGAGAACCGAGGTGCCGGATGCGACGTCGACAGCGGCCTCGGCGCCGCCCGCGCCGACGAAGACGATTCTCGGCATTCTATACCGCCGCCTTCGCGCCGCCGGCTCGGGCGTATATGTCGCACCAGACCTCGATGAACCGCTCGACGTCTTCCTCGGACGTGCCCCAGCCGAGACTAATCCGCAATGCGCACAGCGCGTCCTCGTCGGCGACCCCCATCGCCGTCAGCACGTAGGGCGGTTCGACGCGCCCCGCCGAACAGGCCGACCCCGCACTCACCGCAATGCCTGCAAGATCGAAGGACATCACCTGCGTTTCGGAACTGACCCCGGGCATCATCACCTTCGACGTATTGGGAAGCCGCGGCGCCCCTTCGCCGAAAATCCTGAATCCGGGCGTCGACTGGCGCAGCCGCGCCTCCATGCGGTCGCGCAGGTCGGCGAGCCTGTCGTAGTCCTCCATCCGAGCCGCCGCGATTTCCGCCGCGAGGCCGAGGCCGACGATGCCGGCAACGTTCTCGGTACCGCCGCGCAGGCCGCGCTCTTGGCCGCCGCCGCGCATCAAACATTCGGCCGCGCCCGCATCGCGCACGATCAGCGCGCCGGCACCCTGCGGCCCGCCGAACTTGTGGCCCGTCAGCGCCATCGTATCCGCGCCCAGCGCAGCGAAATCGACCGGGATCTTCCCGACGGCCTGCACCGCGTCGCAATGCAGCCGCGCGCCGTGACGATGGGCGATGGCCGCCGCCTCGGCGACGGGCTGGATGACGCCGGTTTCGTTGTTCGCAAGCATGATCGCCACGAGATCCGGGGCTTCGGCGGCCGCAAGCATGTCCTGCAACGCCGCAAGATCGACGATTCCATCCGCCGTCACCGGGACGCGCTGTGCGCCGGGACAGGCGTCAAGTACGGCAGGATGTTCGATCGCGGCGACGAAGCTCCGCGCCGGGTCCGCCCCCCGCATGACCTGGTTGTCGGCTTCGGTGCCGCCGCCGGTAAACACGACCTGATCCGGCTCCGCGCCAATTAGGGCGCCGACCTGGCGCCGGGCGGCCTCGACGCGGGCCCGCGCGGCCCGGCCCGGCCCATGAACGGACGACGCGTTGCCCGTCTCGGCCAGCGTCTCCGCCATCGCCGCGACGACCTCGGGACGAACCCTGGCGGTTGCATTATAGTCGAGATAGACGGCCCCGTTGCCCGTTCCGCTTGCTGTCATAGCCTCCGGCGGCCCTTGAACCGCCCAAAAATCAGCCCCGAAATTGCGCGGAATGCTTGAAATCGGCACCCGCGGTTGTGCTATATTCCGCCGATTTTTAATTCCGGGGCAGCAGAAACCTTGCGCGGCGCGGGCGAAATACCGCGGCGCCGGCCGCACTTTACGTTCTGCTCCGGGCCAGTCAACACGCCGCGCGCGCCGAATTTTGCGCCGCAGAAAAGGAAACCTGATGCCGGAGATTATCTTCAACGGGCCCGAAGGGCGCCTCGAAGGCCGATATCATCACAGCAAGCAGGAAAACCCGTCGATCGCGCTGATGCTGCACCCGCATCCGCAATACGGCGGATCGATGAACAACCGCGTGATCTACGAGATGTTCCACTCGTTCGTGCGCCGCGGCTTCTCGGTGCTGCGGTTCAATTTCCGCGGCGTCGGCCGCTCGCAGGGCGTCTACGACGAAGGCATCGGCGAGCTGTCGGATGCCGCCGCCGCGCTCGACTGGCTGCAGGCGGCGAACGCAGACGCGCCGCAATGCTGGATCGGCGGCTTCTCGTTCGGCGCATGGATCGGCATGCAGCTCCTGATGCGGCGGCCGGAAATCACCGGTTTCGTGTCCGTCGCCCCGCCGGCCAGCATGTACGACTTCTCGTTCCTCGCCCCCTGCCCGTCGTCGGGCCTTTTCCTGCATGGCGGCGACGATACGGTGGTGCCGGTCGAAACCGTCGGCGCGCTCGCCGAGAAGCTGGCGCATCAGCGCGACATCACGATCGACTACCGGATCGTCGCGGGCGCGGATCACTTCTTCAACGACAAGACCGCCGAGATGACCGAGCAGCTCGAGGATTATCTCGACCAGGTGATCATCGGCGTGAACCCGATCCAGGGCGGCGCGGCGTCGGCCGACTCGCGCTGATTTCTTGAATTTCTCCCGGACGCCCGCCGGACGATCCTGTCGGGTGGACAAGAGGGCGCCGACCGTTGCGTTTCAGCGTCGACGGAAACCGGATCAGCGCGCCCGGTGCAGCACGCCGCCCGTCGTCGGCGCCGGCACGCCCGTCGTCGTCGGCAGGCTCAGCGGCAGGCCGCGCAGCGAGCGCACGGCCAGGTACGCGAAGGCCTGAGCCTCAAGCGCATCGCCGTCCCAGCCGGCGGCTTCCACAGGCTCCACAGGTACGCCGAGGCGAGCGCCGAGCCCCGTCATGATGTTCGGGTTGCGCCGACCGCCGCCGGTGACGAGCACGCGGTCGGGCGCGCCCGGAAGCTTTTCCAGCTGACCGGCGACCGTCTCGACCGTCAGCGCGACGAGGGTCGCCGCACCGTCCTCCAGCGACAGGCCGGCGACCGCGGACACGTCGAAATCCAGCCGGTCGAGGGACTTCGGCGGCGGTGCGTCGTAATAGGGATCGTCGAGCAGTTCGGCGAGCACGGCCGCGTCGGGCGTTCCGCGGACACTGACCTGCCCGTCGCGGTCGCAATCGAGGTCGGTCCGCTGCGATATCCA
Source organism: Alphaproteobacteria bacterium (assembly GCA_038148075.1). Lineage (GTDB taxonomy): Bacteria > Pseudomonadota > Alphaproteobacteria > MPNO01 > UBA830 > JAYQUR01. Next base: position 4,130 of record JAYQUR010000250.1, read on the forward strand.
GTCGTCCAGAAGCGCATTGCCCGGCCCCGTATCGAAAGCAACGGGATCCGCCGCGCCTGGACCGATCCAGGTAACGTTGGAAATGCCGCCGATGTTGAGAATAGCCACCGTCTCGCCGGTAGTGCCGGCCATTTGCACCAGCGCCCGGTGATACAGCGGTGCGAACGGCGCTCCCTGCCCGCCGGCTGCGACGTCGGCGCTCCGGAAATTCCCGATCACGTCTATCCCGATCCCGCGGGCCAACCGCGCGGCGTCCCCGACCTGCCGGGTAATACCCTTTTCGGGTGCATGAAAAATGGTATGGCCGTGCAGCCCTACCAATCGAATTTTCGTTTTATATCCGGCATTTGCGGATAGTAGTGCCCGCACTGCTCCGGCATGCGCATCGGCAATGTCGCGCGCCAGCGATGCCGGCGGCTCGGCCTCGCCGAGCGCGCGCCGGATAGCGGCACGCAGGGCCGGGTCGTAGGGGGTCGTCGACGACGGACCGATGGCGGTTATGCGTTCGCCGTCGGTCTCGACGAGCGCCGCGTCGATTCCGTCCATCGATGTGCCGCTCATCAGCCCGAGCGCCCAGATCGGCTCGCCGGCGCTCATCGGACGGGATCTTTCAGAACGTCTCTCCGGTCAGGTAGTGCGCAATGATCTCGCTGCCGGTGGCCTTCCACACGCCCTCGTGGCCGGAGATATAGGCCAGCGCGTCGTCGAGACCGCCGATCCGGTGCGGCACGCCCATGATGAACGGATGCAGGCAGATCGCCATCACCCGGCCCGAGCCCTGCTCGACGCTCTCGCGGTAGAGCGTGTCGAACTGGTGCTTGATCATCTGGCCGAACTCCTGGCCGGTGCGTCCCATGCGGAGGCACTGCGGAATGTCGTTGATCTCCCCCGAATAGGGGATCGAGCAGATGGTGCCGTTCTCCAGCGTCATCTTGTAGGGCTGGTCGTCGTTGATCCAGTCGGCGATGTATTCGACGCCGCCGTCTATCAGCGCGTTCAGCGTCGTCCAGTTCTCCTGCAGGCCGGACGACAGCCAGCCCTTGGGCCGCTTGCCGGTTGCAGCCTCGATGCGGTCGAGGGTCGCCGCGACGAGCTCGCGGCCGGGTCCGTCCTCCATCGTGTGCAGATAGCGGCTGTTCGACTGGTTGTGGCCCATGAACTCCCAGTCGAGGCCCATCGCATCCTCGATGATCTCGGGATAGTCGTCGCAGACCTCGCTGTTAAGCGCGACGGTGCCGCGGAAGCCGTGCTTCGACATGGTCTCCATCAGGCGGAACACGCCGACCCGCGCGCCATAGTCGCGCGGCGCCCAGTTGATG
>JAYQUR010000251.1:0-5423 GCA_038148075.1 Alphaproteobacteria bacterium
GTACTGGTCCGGCTGGACCGCCGGCAAGCCGATGTGGCTGAAGGAAAACAAGCTCAACCATCTTGTCCAGTACGGCGGCACCATTCCGGAGCTTCCCAAGGTACCGCAGCTGAAGGATCTCGTGTCGAGCGACGAAGCCAAGGCGATGGTGTCGTTCGTCGAAACGGCGCCGAAGATCGGCATGGGCTTCTGGGTCCATCCGGAGGTGCCGAAAGACCGCGTTGCCGCTCTTCGCAAGGCCTTCATGGCGATGATGGACGATCCGAAGTTCAAGGCGAACGCCGCGAAGCTGAACGCGCCGATCGAGCCGGTGGCGGGCGAGACGCTGGATGCGCTGGTGGCTGCAGCCTACGCGACGCCCAAGGCGACCGTCGACAAGCTCAAGGCGGTACTCGGCTTCAAGTAAGCGCAGTCTCATCCGACAAAGCGCCCCGGGGCCTCGCCCCGGGGCGTTTTTTTTGGCTCAATACCGAACAAGGAACAGGGAGGAACCCAATGTCTCGAATTCTCATCAAGGGCGGCACCGTCGTCTCTATGCATCCGGGCCAGCCGGACGGCGAGATTGCGGACGTACTGGTAGAAAACGACCGCATTGCGGCGATCGGCGTCCTCGGCAACATCGCGGACGCGGAAACGATCGATGCAGGCGACCGCATCGTGATGCCGGGCCTGATAGATTCCCATGTCCATACCTGGCAGACGGGACTGCGCGGCATCGCCGGCGACTGGACGGTTCCCCGCTATATGCGGGCCATGCACGCCGGCCTCGCAACGTTCTTCCGACCCGAGGACATTCACATCGCCAACCTCGTCGGCGGACTGTCCAAGCTCAATGCAGGCATCACGACTCTGGTCGATTGGTGTCACAACAATCCCACGCCCGATCACACCGACGCGGCCGTCGACGGGCTGGAGGCGTCCGGCGCACGGGCGCTTTTCCTGCACGGCTCGCCCAAGCCGGATCCGAAACCCGGCCAGAAGCACTTCAGCGAGGTGCCGATGCCGCGCGCCGAAATCGAACGCCTCCGTGGCGGCAGGTTCGCGTCCGGCGACCGTCTCGTCACGCTCGGCCTCGCGCTCCTCGGGCCGCAGTATTCGACGCGCGACGTCTGCGTCGAGGACTATCGCCTGGCCCGCGAACTCGATCTGATCTCGAGCGCCCACACGGCGGGCGGCCCGATGCTGTCGCCCGGAACCTACGAAGAGCTCGTCGTCATGGGGCTGATCGACGCGCGCTGCAATATCGTTCATGCCAACAACTTCTCCGACGACCTGCTGAAGACATTGGTCGATGCGGGCGCGAACTTTACCGTGACTGCCGACGTCGAGATGCAGATGGGTTTCGGCGAGCCCCTTACGGGACGTCTGCGCGATCTCGATTCTCCGATGACGATCGGAGCGGACGTGGAACCGGCCGCGTCGGGCGACATGTTCACGGCGATGCGAATGACGCTCACCGTCCAGCGCAATATCGACAACGTCGCCGCGCTCGCCCGCGGCGAAACGCTTCCGGACGACGCGGACATCACCTGCCGCGAAGCTCTGGAATGGGTGACCGTGAACGGCGCGAAAATGACCGGCCAGGAAGACAGGATCGGCAGTCTCGCGCCGGGAAAGAAGGCGGACATCGTTCTCATCCGGACCGACGATTTGAACCTGTTCCCTATCCACGATCCCTACACGGCAATCGTGCGGCACGCAGGCGTCGGAAACGTCGACACGGTCGTCGTCGACGGCGCGATCGTCAAACGCGACGGCCGCATGATGTATCCGGGGCTGCGCGAGACGCAGGCGGAGCTGATGGCGTCGGGGGAACGCATATTCGGCGAACTCAAGGCCGTCGAAGCGGCCTGAGCGCCTGACCGAACGAAACGGGGCGCTCCGAAGAGCGCCCCGTTATTCTCAGAACATATTGAGTTCCGGTATCGACCTTAGCACCGGGAACAGGTCGCCCACGATCGTCTGCGGCCACGGAATGATCAGAACCACGTGGAACAGCAGATAGGACATGACCCAGACCCCGGCCGAAACGATCAGTGACAGCCGGACACTCTCCTTACCTTCGATGATCATGTACAGAAACATGAACACGAACATCGAGGGAAGCAGCCCGATCACCGCCGAAGCCCCGAAGAAAGCGGCAAGCCAGGCAAAGTAGGTGATCGCCCGCTTGGAGATTTCCTTCGGCGTCAGTTCGCCGTAATCGGCGCTGATGTCGAAGTGAACGTCGCTTTGAACCGGCTGCGTGCCGCCTTCGCCGCGTCCCGGAATCCCGTCGGGATCCACCTCTTCCTTCTCGCCCGGGGCGACGAACAGCGCCGACAGCAACAGCCAGCCGATGAAGATCATCGCAGCGACCGATACGACGTGCGGGATGAGCCGCGCGCCGAACTCCCATTCGGAGGCGACGACAAACGCCGTCAGGAACAGGGCGAACAGGATCGTGCCGAAAGCGAAGTCCGCGTTGATCGCCTTGCGCTGGAAGCCGAACTTGGCCTTGGACTTGTTCGCCTTCGCGCGCAGCCGGTAGCCCTTGATGATCGGGGCCAGCACGCCGTACAGCGTCACCACGAAGATGAGCGGCACATAGGGCGCGAACTTCACCTCCCCGTCGCCGAAATCGCGCCAGATCCACAGCCAGTCGGCGCCGTAGCGCTCAACGCTGATGAACATGTAGCGTTCGACGAGACCGCCGAGCACGAAGCCGAGGATCAGCGGCGGGCGCGGCCAGCGCAGACGCTTCATGATCCAGCCGATGAGGCCGAAGATCAGCAGCGCCCAGATGTCGCCCCACTGACGCGACCCCTGGAAGGCACCGATATAGGTGATGGCGAGAACCACCGGCGCCAGAACGCCGATCCGGATCAGCGCCACCTTCGCGAGCTGATTGGCGAAGGTAAAGCAGATGCCTGCGCCGATGATGTTGGCGATCGCGACCGACCACACCAGCGTATAGGTGACGTCGAGACGCTTGGTCAGCATTTCCGGACCCGGAACCAGGCCGTGGATCAGGAACGCGCCGAGGATCAGCGCCATCGACGCGGAACCGGGAACGCCGAACGCCACGGTCGGCACCAGAGCGCCGCCTTCCTTCGCGTTGTTCGACGATTCGGATGCGATAACGCCGCGGACGTCTCCCTTGCCGAACGTCTCGGCCGCGCCCTTTTCGGTGCGCGCCGCATGGCCGTAGGCGATCCAGTCGATAACCGACGCGCCGATGCCCGGCACCGCGCCGAGAGAGGAGCCGATCGTCGAACACCTCAGGACCAGGAACCAGTTCCTGAACGTGTCCTTCACGCCCTCCATCTGATTGAAGGAAGCGTCCTGCCGGTCTTCGTCCTTGACGTTGATCGATTGCTTGGTGATCGCCATGTCGCCCAGCTCGGGAATAGCGAACAGGCCGAGCGCAAGCGGCACGACAGGCAGCCCGTCCCATAGATAGAGCGAATCGAAGGTCCATCTGAGAGTGCCGGTTTGCGGATCGTCGCCAGCCGTTGCGACCATCAGGCCGATACAGGCGCCGGCAAGCCCCTTGAGCGGCGAGCCGCCCGACAGAACCGCCACCAGCGACAGGCCGAAGACGCAGATCGCCAGTAGTTCGGGCGAGCCGATCTCCAGCACGACCGGCCGCAGGATCGGAACGCTGATCCCGAGAAGCAGCGCCCCGAACAGACCGCCGATGACCGACGCGGAGAAAGCCGCGCCGAACGCGCGCCCCGCCTCGCCTTTCCGGGCCATCGGATAGCCGTCGAGAATCGTCGCCGCGGAGCCGACCGTGCCTGGCACGCCGAAGAGAACCGCGGGGATCGTATCCGAGGTCACCACCACCGCCTGGAGGCCCATCATGAAGGCGAGCGCCGTGAACGGGTCCATGTTGAAGGTGAACGGCAACAGCAGGGACAAGCCCACGAGGCCGCCGAGGCCGGGGATGACCCCGAGGACCAGCCCGATGATGACGCCGAACGACAGAAAACCCAGCCGTTCGAGATTTGCCATGTTCTGGAACGCCTCGATCGCGTTACCCAGCATATCAACTTCCATTACGCGCTCCCTGTCGGGCCGTTTTTCAGAAGGCCCGTTATTAAAAGCATACGTATCCGTATGGGTTGCGAATACGTATCAGACCGCATTGGCCTGTCAAGCGACGACGCCCACCTTCGCCGTTACTTTTCGTGAAACGCGCTATTCCGCCGCGGCGGCGGGCGCGTAATTCGGAAACCGCTCGCTCACATCCAGCTTGAACAGCTTCTGGGCCGTCTCGCCGAGGATGTTTCGCTTGGCCTGCTCGGAGAGGAACGGCAGATCCCAGATGACCGAGGGAACGTCCATATCCCAGTGCGGATAGTCGGACGCCCACAGCAGCTGCGTCTCTGCGTTCATCGCTTCGAAGGTGGATTCCAGCAGCGCGATATCGTCGGGCATCTCCATCGGCTGCGTCGTGTAGTACATGTCGCGCATGTAGTCGCTCGGAAGCTTTTTCAGAAGCGGACATTCGGACGATCGCATGCGGTATTGGGTATCGAGGCGCTGCATAAGGAAGGGAATCCAGCTGATGCCGGATTCGATCCAGACGACCGGGAGCTTCGGAAACCGCTCGTTCATGCCGTTCAGCACCCAGTTGGTGCAATGGACGACGTTGTACCAGGTGAAGCCGAGCGCGTGCACCGCGAGGAAGCGGTTGCAGGTGCGGAACATCGGGTCGTCCCAGTTGAAACCGGAATGGAAACCGATCGGCAGGCCGCGCTCCTCGAGTGCGGCGTAGATTTTCATGTAATCGTTGTGATGCACCGGACGGTGCCGCACCGACGTCACCATGAAGCCCATCACGCCGTCGGCGTCCCCGAAATCCTCGACGATCTTGAGTGCTGCCTCGGGGTTGTTGAACGGCAGATACAGCATCGAATGGATGCGGGGCGACCCGGGCAGGATTTTTTCGACGAGCCACCGGTTGTAGGCGCGCGCAAGGCAGACCTCGACATCGGGCTGCGGGTGCATCGCGAGGCCTAGCATGGGCGTCGGGAACACGCACGCATAGTCGACACCCATCGCGTCCATCCAGCGGTGGGACAGGTGGACGTCGCGGTGAACGCCGTCTTTCGGCGTCTGCTCGAGCTTGCGGAGAGGATAGCGCGTCACGCGGCCGCCCATGTCCTGGTAGCCGACCCGGCCGAGCGAGAACATCGAACCGCGATGCGCGATCTGCTGGGCCGAACGGGCGAGCTGGCGAAGCACCGGGTCCTCGATGAACTCGATGATCTCGCTCATCGATTCCGTTTCGTAGTGATGGGCATCGACATCGATGATGAGGACATCGTCGAACCCGCGGCGATCGCGTTGGCGCGCCGCGTTCTCCATCAGCTTCTCGGTGTCGAATTCCTCGACACTCATCCGGAAATAGCGTTCGTTGCCTGTAGGGAGTTCCA
>JAYQUR010000252.1:0-5421 GCA_038148075.1 Alphaproteobacteria bacterium
GGGCAACGCGGGCATCGAACAGGACGCCGAGTGCGTCGATATCGGCGCGGAGGATATCGACGGCATTCTCGCCTTCGTCGACGCGAACAAGGTCGACCTCGTCGTGATCGGCCCCGAAGCACCGCTGGTCGCGGGCCTCGCCGACAAGCTGGCCGACAAGGGCGTGCGCGCCTTCGGGCCGAGCGCCGCGGCGGCGGTCCTCGAGGGCTCCAAGGGGTTCATGAAGGATCTGTGCGCGCGCCACGGCATCCCGACCGCCGCCTACGGCCGTTTCGACGACCCGGCCGCGGCGAAGGCCTTCATCGCGGACCACGGCGCGCCGATCGTCGTCAAGGCGGACGGGCTGGCAGCGGGCAAGGGCGTCCTGATCTGCGAGACGGTCGAGGCGGCCGAACAGGCCGTCGACGACATGCTGACCGGCGGCGCCTTCGGCGCGGCGGGCGCCGAGATCGTCGTCGAGGAATTCATGGAAGGCGTCGAGGCGAGCTTCTTCGCGCTGGTGGACGGCGAGCATGCGCTGCCGCTTGCCTCGGCGCAGGACCACAAGCGCGTCGGCGACGGCGACACCGGGCTCAACACGGGCGGGATGGGGGCCTACTCGCCCGCCCCGGTCGTCACGGAGGAGATCGAGGCGGCGGTGATGGAGAAGATCATCCTGCCGACGGTGCGCGGCATGGCCGCGGAAGGCCGGCCCTACAAGGGCGTGCTCTACGCCGGGCTGATGCTGACCGCAGACGGCCCCAAGCTGGTCGAATACAACGTGCGCTTCGGCGATCCCGAATGCCAGGTGCTGATGGCGCGGCTGATGTCGGACCTCGTGCCCGCGATGGTCGCGGCCTGCGACGGCGAACTCGGGGATTTCGATCTTCGCTGGGACGACGACGCGGCGCTCACCGTCGTGATGGCGTCGAACGGCTATCCGGGGAGTTACGAAAAAGGCAGCGTCATCGGCGGGCTCGGCGAAGCGACGAATTCCGAGGGCGTCATGATCTTCCACGCCGGCACCGCGCTGAACGCGGCGGGCGAGACGATTGCGACCGGCGGGCGCGTCCTCAACGTCACCGCAACGGGGCCCACCATCGCCGAGGCGCAGAAGCGCGCCTATGCGGCCGTCGACAAGCTCGACTGGCCGGGCGGCTTCTGCCGCCGCGACATCGGCTGGCGGGCGGTATAGGTCTCCGTTCCGGCCTTCGTCTCTTTCGGAGCTTCAGCTCAAAAAGACACCCGTGCTGTCATCCCGGATTTATTCCGGGATCCAGCCATCGGTTGGACGGCAGACTTTCTGGATCCCGGCACGAGGCCGGGATGACACTGTGCGGTTTCGGTAATCCCGCGCTTCAGGCCAAACAGCGCCCTACCCGACGTCCACGAACAGCTCCTCGATCGGCATCGGCTTCTCGATGTAGTGCTGCTCGACCATGTAGCGCACCTCGGCCTCAAGCGTCGGGCGGTTGGGCTCGATGCCGTAGGGCCAGTGATCGCCGCCGAACACGGCGTCGAGCTCGTCGAGGTCGTCGTGTAGGAACGGCAGCATGTAACGCAGCGCGCCGGTGAAACGCATCTTCTCCATCGCGACGTCCTTAGCGCGGCCGAACGCATCGTAAAGCGAGGCGGCGAGCCCGGGATGCGCCTCGTGCACGTCCTTCCGCATTACGACGAGATGCATCAGCGGAAAGATCTTCGTGCGGCTGTAATAGTCGAGCTCGACCTGGCGGTAGTCGGGGAACAGGCGGACGATGTCGTCGCTGGCATGGAAGCACGCCGGCGTCATCGCCCCCATCAGCGCGTCGATCTCGCCGTCCTCGAGCATCTGGCCGAGCGACTTGTCGCTCTCGTTGTTGACGAGGTCCGGCTGCTGGAGGAGCGGCAGCACGCTCGGCGTGCCGTGCGCGCCGGGCTTGTCGAGCGCGCCCTGGACCCAGTGGATCTTCGACAGGTCGACGCCGTACTCGTCCTGCAGCATGCCGCGGATCCACATCGCCGCCGACATGGTGTAGAGCTGCACGCCGACCTTGCGGCCCTCGAGGTCCTTGGGCGTCTCGATGCCGGCGTTGCGGTTCACGAAGGTGAAGCCGTGGCGGAAGAAGCGCGAGGCGAAGACGGGCAGCGCGACGAACGGCGAATCGCCGATGGCGTGGCGCGTGATGTATTCCGTGCCCGAAAACTCGGCGACGTCGAATTCGGCGCTGCCGCCGACGCGATCGAACAGCTCGCGCGGGTCGTCGACGACCTGGAAATCGAGGTCGAACCCGTCCGGTTTCACCTCGCCGGAATAGAGCGGCAGGAACCGGTCGTAGAGGGCGCTGGCGAACGTGATCTTGGGCTGGGACACTGTCGGATACCTTCTCTGGTAACGGGATGCGGCCGGATGGTGCCACGCGGCCGATTGCGCCGCAAACGCCGCGCCACGCGGCACATCCCCCTACTCTGCGGCCGCCTTAGTCTCGGCCGCGGCCTGCCTGCGCTCGCGGGATTCGCGGCGCGCGAGCCAGGTCGACGCGGCGACGATCAGCGCGCCGCCGACCCAGATCCAGATGCCGGGGAATTCGCCGAACAGGAACCAGCCGACGATGGCCGCCCAGACGAGCCGCGCGAAGACGACCGGCTCGACCGCCGAGATATCGGCGATCTTGTAGGCGGTCGTGAGCAGCAGGTGCCCGGCGCTGCCGAGGAAACCGATCATCACCATGAAAATCAGCTGTTCGAGCGTCGGCATCTGCCAGACGAAGAACAGCGCGACGCCCGACGGCACCATCATGGTCAGCGACAGGTAAGCGACGATGGTCGACGGCGAATCCGTGCGCGACAGCGACTTCGCCAGCAGCTTCGAGCACGTCACCAGCAGCATCGAGACCAGCACCAGGATCATGCCGAAATGCACTTCCTGGAAACCGGGCCGGACGATCACCAGCGCGCCGGCGAAACCGACCGCCAGCGCCGCCCAGCGCGCGCCCGTCACGTTCTCGCCGAGGACGAACATCGCGCCCATGCCGACGAACAGCGGCCCCATCAGCGACAGCGCCGTCGCGTCGCCGAGCGGCACCATGCTGAGCGCCGTGAACCAGCACAGCAGCGACGCGCCGTTGAACACCCCGCGCAGCAGATGCAGCGGCAGGCGCGACGTCCTGAGCACCAGCAGCCGGGTGCGGATCAGGATCGGCGCGAAGAACACGAAGCCGAAGAACGCGCGGAAGAACGCGATCTCCATCGCGTCGAGGTCCTGCGACAGGAACCGCACCGAGCCGTGCATCGTCGCGAAGAACGCGCCCGACGAGATAGCGAGGATGATGCCGCGCACCGTTGGCGACACGCTCTCCATTTCCTCGATGTACCGGATTGGGTTCGGGATGCGCATGGAACGTCCCTTTACGCCCGCACCGGGAGTCGGTCAATCGGACGCGTGCCCTGCCCCTCCCCCTCTGCGGCCGAACGGTGTAAGAAACCGCAAACAGGGAGGAGAGCTTCATCATGCGCCCCAACACGATCAGGACCGTCTGGGATCAGGGCGGCTGCGCCCTCAACGTGTTTCTCGGCATCCCCGACTCGTTCGCTGCCGAGATAATCTCCTCGCTGGAGTGGGACGCGGTGACCGTCGACATGCAGCACGGCGTCGTCGACTACCAGGCGGCGGTGCACATGATGCAGGGCATCTCGCGCTACGATCGCGCGCCGATGGTGCGCGTGCCGTGGAACGATCCGGCCATCGTCATGAAATCGCTCGACGCCGGCGCCTACGGCATCGTCTGCCCGATGATCAACACGCGCGAGGAATGCGAAAAGTTCGTCGGCGCCTGCCGCTACGCACCGAAGGGCTACCGGTCCACCGGCCCGGTCCGCGCCGCCTTCTACGCCGGCACCGACTATCACCAGCACGCCGACGACACGGTGCTGACCTTCGCGATGATCGAGACCCAGCAGGCCGTCGACAATCTCGACGCGATCTGTTCGGTGCCGGGCCTCGACGCGGTCTATATCGGCCCGTCGGACCTCTCGGTCTCCATCGGCTTCGGGCCCGGCGGCGACCAGCGCGAACCGGCCGTCGTCGAGCGCATCGACGCCGTCCTCGAGGGCGCGCACCGCAACGGCGTCAAGGCCGGCATCCACTGCATGTCGGCGGCCTACGCCAACGAGATGGTCGACCAGGGCTTCGACCTCGTCACGCTGTCGAGCGACTTCCGCCACATGATGGCGAGCGCCTCGGCGATGCTGTCGGACATGAAGATACGCGACAAGGGCTGAACATAAGCGCTAAAGTGGGGGGCGCAGACGGCAGACCGGGAGGAAATCCGATGGCACGCACGATGGCGAAGAAAACCGCTTCGAAGAAGACGATCGCGAAGAAGGCGCCGCCTCCCGTCAAACAGAAGAAGCCCGTGAAAGGCAAGGCGATCTACGACCGCAGCGCCGAGGACATCGGCAACTCGGTCGCGCTGGAGCACGTCAACGTCTGCATCCCGGACCAGCGCCTGTCGACGCTGTTCTACATCACCGGCCTCGGCCTGACGCGCGACCCCTATCTCGTCACCAGCACCAACAACATGTGGGTGAACGTCGGCAAGACGCAGTTCCACCTGCCGACCAACAAGCCGCTCGTGGTGCGCGGCGTCACCGGCATCGTCATGCCCGACCGCGACGGGCTCTTGAAGCGCCTGCAGCGCGTGAAGAACCAGCTCAAGGGCACGAAGTTCTCGTTCAAGGCGGAGCGCGGCTTCGTCGAGGCGACCTGCCCGTGGGGCAACCGCTTCCGCATCCACACGCCGGGCAAGCGGTTCGGCCGCACGCGGCTCGGCATCGTCTATGTCGAGTTCCCGGTGCCGAAGGGCAACGCCGCCGGCATCGCGCGCTTCTACGAGGAGATTATCGGCGCGCCCGCCAAGGTGAAGACGGCGGGCGGCGCGAAGGCCGCGCACGTCACGGTCGGCTACAGCCAGGAGCTGATCTACCGCGAGACGACCGCGAAGATCGCCCCGTTCGACGGCCACCACATCCAGATCTACGTCGCCGACTTCTCCGGCCCCTACGACAAGCTGCGCGAGCGCGGCCTGATCACGGAGGAGAGCAACCAGCACCAGTACCGCTTCGAGGACATCGTGGACCTCGACACGAACGAGGTGCTGTTCACCCTCGACCACGAGATGCGCTCGCTGACCCACCCGCTGTTCGCCCGCCCGCTGATCAACCGCCACCCGGATCGCACGAACCAGATGTTCTCGCCGGGCAACGACGGGGTTTCCTGGGCGCTGGAAGAGCCGGAACCGGCGCCGGTTCCGGTGGGGTAGGTCAGGCTGGCCGGCTGCTATCGGCCGGTCCTTAAAGCTCTATTTTATGCGTCTAACGACATTTGGATCATGTTCATGATCCGGTCGGTGTCTGACGTCAGCGCTCATGGGGCAGATTGAGGAGTTTGCATAAGGGAGGATT
>JAYQUR010000253.1:0-5405 GCA_038148075.1 Alphaproteobacteria bacterium
ATCCACCAAGGAGAGCCAGATCCTCCGTTAAATCAGACGATCAACTGGCCCAAAATTTTTGACGCGGACAAGTTCGAGACGGCGCGCGGCGAGCTTGCGGAGATCGAAGGCAAGATCGTTTCCGCCGAGAATGCGATCGAAGAGGCCGCGAACAAGATCACCCAGATCCGTTCGCAGCGCCGCAACGAGGCCCTCGACGAGGCCGGCCGCGTCGCCGCCGACCTCGCCAGCGTCAGTGAGTCGATCAACCGTCTCAACGACCGGGTCGCCCGCCTTGACGTCAAAGCCCCGGTCCGCGGCATCATGAAAGGCCTCGCCGCAAATACCATCGGCGGCGTCATCCAGCCGGGCGCCCAGATAAGCGAGATCGTTCCGGTCGACGAGGAACTGATCGTCGAGGCCCGCATCTCGCCGGTCGATATCGGCCATATCAACATCGGCCAGCCGGCGACGATAAAGGTCACGACCTTCGACTTCGCACGCTACGGATCGATCGAGGGCAAGATCACGAAGATCTCCGCCACGACGTTCAAGGACCAGGACAACGAGGTCTATTACAAGGCCGAAGTCGCGCTGGAAAAGAACTATGTCGGCGAAAACGTCGGCGAGAAGCTGATCCTGCCGGGCATGGTCACCGAAATCGATATCAATACCGGGGCGCGTACGGTGCTCCGCTACCTGCTGCGGCCGATCTTCCAGTCGCTCGACGTGGCGCTCAGCGAACGCTGACGCACGGCCGGTCTGTCATCTTCCCGCTACGCACGTCTTTATAACGCCGCCCATCCGGGGCAAACTGGCCCCTGCCCGCAAAGAAACTTGTCAGGGGAGGGATGGGAATGTTCGTCAGAAACTGCTGGTACGTCGCCGCCTGGGATACCGAGATCGGCCGCGAGCCGCTTGCCAGAAAGATTATCGGCGAAGACGTGCTGCTGTTCCGCAGCGAGGACGGAACGCCGGTCGCGCTGGAAGACCGCTGCTGCCACCGGAACCTGCCGCTGTCGCACGGCCGGATCGAGGGCGATGCGGTACGCTGCGGCTATCACGGGCTGCTGTTCGACGCCGCCGGCAAATGCATCGAGGTCCCGGGCCAGCGCAACATCCCGCCGGGCGCCGAAATCCGCTCCTATCCGCTGGTCGAACGATGGCAATGGATCTGGATATGGATGGGCGATCCGGCAAAGGCCGACCCTTCGATGATCCCGCACTGGGACTGCATGGACAGCCCTGAGTGGGCAGCCGCGCCGGGCAACGGCCGCACGCCGCTCCCGATCGCCTGCAATTACGAACTTTCGAACGACAATCTGCTGGACCTGTCGCACGTGGCCTACGTTCACGAAAGTTCCCTCGCCAGCCCCGGTCTTTCGGATTTTCCGGTCGAGACGGAACGCTTCGACGACCGGGTCGTCATGACGCGCTGGGCGTTCGACATCGAGCCGCCGCCGATCATCGTCAAATATTGCGGCGTGGAAGGAAAAATCGACCGCTGGCAGTCGAGCGAAGTGCAGTCGCCCTGCCACGTCCTCGTCGACGTGGGTTTCCCGCCCTTCGGCGGCGGACGCGAATCCCGGAGCAACAAGCTGGCGCCGAGCCTCCGGGTACCGATCTCCAACACGCCCGAAACGGAAACCACGACGCTTATGTTCTTCTGCCAGACCCGCAATTTCAGCATCGGCGACGAAGAGTTTACGAAAAACGTCCAGAAGGATTTCCTGCGGGTCTTCTATGAAGACGTCGCCGTCCTGGAAGCGCAGCAGCGCGTCTACGACGAACACCCGGAGGCGCCGACCGTCGACATCAACGTCGATGCGCCGACGATCGCCATGCGCAATCTCAACCGGCGCCTCGCCGAGGCGGAACGCGCTGCCTGACGGCTCGACCTAGAACCCGGTTATCGGGATCTTCCGGGTGGTTTCCTTGGGCGCACCGCGCTTGGGAACCCTGAGCTGCAGAACCCCGTCCTTGCAGGTCGCCGTGATGTCGGCGTCGGTCACGTCGGGCGGCAGGCGGAACGAGCGATGGAACGTCCCGTAGCGGCGCTCCGAGAAGAAATAGGTCTTGCCCTTCTCCTCGCGCTCGGACGATTTCGTACCGCTCACCGTCAGAACGTTGTCAGTAACGCTGACATCCACGTTTTCGACCGGGACGCCGGGAAGTTCGATGTTGATTTCGTAGAAATCCTCCGTCGCGGCCGCTTCGGAATCGGGCGCGAAGAAATCGGCGATCCTGGTGCCGACGTTCTTGAGAGGACCGTAAAGGCTGGGCCACCAGCCGGCATCCTCACCGGCGGCCGTATGGGTTTTCTCGACCATGATCTGCTCCATCGGTCTCGAGCGCCCGGACCACGACGGGCGCGGTAATTTCGAAAGCCTAGGCGGCGAAACGCGCCCACGCCTTGATCCGAATCAACGCGACGCGCCAGGTGGAGACACCGGCGTTCGGGAGAAATCGAGGGCGTCGTAGAAACCCATCCGTTCGGCCTTCAGAACGTCGTCCGAAGACATGACGCTCCGCAACGTCGTGAGAACGTCCGCGGCGCGAACGTACCCGAGACCTTCGGACTCCATCAGCAACCGGTAGGCGCGGACGAAGTCGCGGGGGACGGCCTTGCCGCGGGCGACGACGACTCCGAGATTGAACAGGGCGTGGCCGTTTCGGTTGAGCGCCGCGCGGAGCCACCAGTCTATGGCCAGTTGTGCATCCGCCGGCGCGCCCCAGCCGAAATAGAGCGAGGTGCCGAGATTGCACTGCGCCGGGGCATAATCCTGTTCCGCGGCACGTTTGTACCAGATCAGTGCCTCGGCCCGGTCCCGGCGGGTCCCGTTTCCGGTGCGAAGCATCTCCGCGATCGCGAATTGCGACCAGGCGTCGCCCCTGACGGCATAGGGCATGAGGTCGCGGAAGGCGATGCTGTAGAGCCCGCTGGAATAGGCGTCGCAGGCGCCGCGATAGACGCGATCGGCTTGAAGTTCGAGGTCGGCAGCGGTCGCCGGATTCCTGCCGCAAACAAGCAGGACGATCGCAAGGATCAGGGCGACGCCGCGAAACATCGATCCCAGCCCTATCCCAGCCGGTCGAGCACCCAGTCGATCTGATAGGCCACGACCTGCGTCCAGTTATCCACGCTGCAGTGACCGGACCCGCCGGTCTCGTCGTCGTAGATCCGAAGCGTCTTGTCCTCGACCTCGAGTTCGTCGAACAGCCGCTGCGCCGACGACGCCGGCACCATGTGATCGCGCGCGCCGTGGGTGACAAGCATCGGGCACTCGATATTGGCCAGCTTGCCGTCGAGGTTAAAGTCCGCGAGATAGGCGCGCGCCGCCTCGTCGGAGTCGGTACCGGTGATCCACTGGAGCTGTTCGTGGAGCGGCGGATAGGGATCGTACAGGTCCCTGAGCACGTCGTAGAGCGCACCCCACACAACGCAGGCCTTGATGCGGCGTTCGAAACTGACCGCCCGCGGCGCGTAATAGCCCGCCATCGATCCGCCGATCAGCCCGATGCGGTCGGGATCGATATCGTTTCGGGATTCCAGATAGTCGACCGCGGCCGAAAAGACACGCTCGTAGTCCGGGATCGTCGGCAGGCCGAGCACGCGGATCGACTTTCCCTGCCCCGGCCCGTTGAACAGAAGGACAGCAGCGCCGCGCGCCGTCATCTCTTGCGCGCCCCGGAAAAGCTGCTCCTCCGGCAGCGCGTCGGCCCCGGTCGGAAAGATAATGACCGGCGGCGGCGTACCTCGAACGGTCGTGCGCGGCGGCAGAAACAGACCTTCAAGCTCGTTGCCGTCGAACGGAATGGCGATCCGCTCGTAAGCATGCGGCGTCAGGTCGATGCCGGTATAGAAGCAGTCGATGCAGCGCTCGTACATGGGCAGCTTGCGCGAATCCTTGCCCTTCAGCACGCGCTCGGCCGACCGGTAATAGGTGAAGGCCCGCCAATAGGCCTGGCCGGCGGTCACGTCATGGCCGGCCTCCCGCGCCTCGTCGGCGAGCGTCTTGATCCGATCTCCAAGCTTGAAGAAGGCCTCGTACCAGTCCTCGTCGTTGCCTGCGCGGACGTCCCGGACGGCATGGAACAGCTCGTTCGTGTCCGCACCGCCCTGCATCGCCTCGTAGAACAGCCATACGAGGTGGAACGAAAAGACGACGGATTCCCGTCTGTCGTCGGACCAGTACTGGAACATGGCTCCCTCCCTGCGTGCGTCAGCCCGCCGGCGTCAGCCGTACCGTGCCGAGATCGCAGTCGCCGTCCGTCGTGACTATGGACACATGATCGGCATAGCCCGGCTTGCGGACCGTCACCCGGTATTTGCGGTTCTCGATGAGGCCGCGAAACCAGAATTCGCCGAATGCGTCGGTCGATGCGGTCTCTTCCGCGTCGACGACGAGATCGGAAGCGACGATTTCCGCGCCGTCGATCACCTCGTCGGCCGCATCGTCGATCACAATGCCCGCGATCCACGGACGGGGCAGCCCTTTCCATCTGACGCGCGGTTCGGCGCCGTATTCCGGGTGGAACTGCTCGAGCGTTCCATCTCCCTGAGAATTCGCCGCCGCCCCGGCCGCCTCGCCGAACAGAATCGAGTTATGCGGGCAAACATCCGCACAACGCGGCAATAGCCCCTCATCGACCCGATGGGCGCAACCGGTGCATTTCTGGGCGAGATCGAGGTCCTCGTTCATGTAGATCACGTCGTAGGGGCACGCCTCCTGGCAAAGCCCGCAGCCGTTGCACAGCGCGGGATCTATCCACACCAGCCCGTCGTCGCGCGTCTTGATGGCGTCGTGCGGGCATACCTTGGCGCAAGGCGCGTTTTCGCAATGCTGGCACATCACGGGCAGGAAGGTGACCCGCAGCCGCGGCATGGTCCCGCGCTCCAGCTTGTCGACGCCGACCCAGAAATGGCCGCCCTCGGGCTGGGGCTTCGTCCACGGTGCGTATTCGCTGTCGACGTGCTCGTCCTTGCAGGCGACCACGCAGAGCTGGCAGCCGGTGCAGGTTTCCGCATCGATGACAAACATGCTCATACTCCCTCCTCCAGCCGGTCGGGTACGGTTGCGCTTTGGCCCAGCCCCGTGCCGGGGACGATTCCGGCCGGGTCGACCGGCGCGACGTCTACGAGGAAGCCGCTGACGTTCATCTCGGGCACCGAGATTTCGGCGCGCTCGCCGTATTTCTCCTGCGGCGTCGGCGCGATCAGGTTGATGCAGCCGCCACGGTCGACCAGCGTGTTGTTGAGCATGGCGAGATCCATCCTGGCGCCGTGGTCGATCGACAGCGCGCCGGGGATGATTCGCTGGGTGACCAGGGCGCCGGCGAGAACCGAACCGCGCTCGTTATAGACCACGACAACGTCGCCGTCGGAAATGCCGCGCGCCGCAGCATCGTCGGGATGGATCCAGCAG
>JAYQUR010000254.1:0-5361 GCA_038148075.1 Alphaproteobacteria bacterium
CTCGAACTGGAACAGGCAATGCTCGGGCACGATGTTGAGCTGGGTCCCGCCCCGGATCACGCCGGTATGAACCGTTGAATGCGGCGGATCGAAGCCTTCCTCGAACGGCCCGCCGCTCTGCAGCTCGCGCGCCCGCCGCCGGATATACGTCACGATCTCCGCCGCGTACTCGACGGCGTTGACCGCTTTCGGAGCAAGCGACGAGTGCGCGGCGACGCCCGTCACCTCGCCCGTCCACGACCGCTTGCCCTTGTGCGCGACCACGACCTTCATCTCGGTCGGCTCGCCGACGATGCACATCTCGGGGCGCACGTCGAAGGCGCGGAGCTGCTCGATCAGCCGGCGGACGCCGATGCAGCCCACCTCCTCGTCATAGGAAAAGGCGAAATGGATCGGCGTTTCGAGGTCGAGCGCGGCGAAATCCGGAAGATGCGCGAGCGCGATGGCGATGAAGCTTTTCATATCGCACGTTCCGCGCCCGTAGAGACGCCCGTCCCGGTGACGGATAGAGAACGGATCGCTTTCCCAATCCTGGCCGTCGACGGGCACCACGTCGGTATGTCCCGACAGCATGATCCCGCCGCGATCGGCCGGCCCGAGCGTCGCATAAAGGTTAGCCTTGCGCCCTTCCTCGTCGAATGTGAACGAAGATTCGACGCCGAACCCGTCGAGATAGTCTCGGACCCAGTTCACGAGGTCGAGGTTCGAATTCCGGCTGGTCGTGTCGTACGAAACCAGCCTTTCGATCATCTCGACGGAGCGCGGATCGGCTTGCATGCGGCGAGTGTAGTGGATTATGCACGGGCATCAATCCAGCTCCGGAAGAATAGATGACCGCGCCGCTGTCCAGACTTTTCGACCCCCGCTCCATCGCCATCGTCGGCGCATCCGCCGCGCCGGAGAAACCCGGATTCCAGATGGTGCGCGCGTTCGAGAACTTCCCGGGCCGGGTCTATCCGGTGAATCCGCGGGGCGGAAATATCGCGGGGCTGAAAGTCTATCCCTCGCTTTCCGACATTCCCGAACCGGTCGACCTGATCGCGATGGTCGTGCCGCCGCAGGCATCAGCGGGCGTCCTGCGCGAAGCCGCCGCGTGCGGCGCCGGTGCGGCGTTCATGGTATCGGGCGGCTTTTCCGAGACCGGCGGCGACGGCCATCGCCGGCAGGCCGAAATCCTCGACATCTGCCGCAAGGGCGGCATCCGGCTGCTTGGTCCCAACACGTCGGGCTTCATGCGGCCCGGCCGCAACCTCTCCTGCACGTTCCTGCCGGCGGCGGCGGAAATCAAGGCCGGCAACATCGGCATCGTTGCGCAGTCCGGCGGCATCAACCTGACCGCCGCCTTCCTCGCCCACGAACGCGGCCTCGGCATCAGTCTCTCGGTCGGAATCGGCAACGGCGCCGATGTCGGCGTATCGGAGGCCATTGCCTATCTCGCAGACGACCCGGAGACCGACGCGATTGCCGTTCATCTGGAGGGCATCGCCAACGGCAGGCGCCTGTTCGAAACGATCCGCACGACCGCCCCCCGAAAGCCGGTGATCGTCCTGCCCGTCGGCAAGGCCGATCTCGGAGGATTTGCGGAATCCCATACGGGCAATCTGATGGGCGCGTACGAGCTTACCTGCGCCGCTTTGCGGCAGGCGGGTGCTGTCGTCGTCGAGACGACCGACGCCCTGATCGACGGTGCGCACGCGCTGTCGAACGGCCGGCTGCCGCCGCTGGAGACGCCCGGCATCGGCGTCCTGACCGGCCAGGCCGGGCCCGGCCTGCTGATAACCGACAAGCTGCGACAGGCAGGGATCGCAATACCGGAGATCGGCCCCGAGACCGTCGAGCGGATCCGCGAACTTCTGCCGCCGCTCACCTACATCGCCAATCCGGTGGATACCGGCCGGCCGCTCGAGAGTTTCGATACCGTGTGCGACACCCTCGCGAGCGATCCGGCGATCGACGCTATGCTGGTCTACGCGTTGCACGAGGAAGATTCCGTCGATTTCGCGGCCGCAGTCGGCAATGCCGCCGGGAAGCACGGCAAACCGACGGTGTTCGCGACGCAGGGTCGCAATTCCGACATCAACCCGCTGATGCGAAAGCTCGAGAAGCGCGGCGTCACGGCCGTCCGGTCGCCGGACCGCGCCGCGGCGGCCGTCCGGGCGCTTGCCGAGGATGCGCGCGCCCGGTGGGCGGCGCAGCGCGCCGAGCGATCGGGCGCGCCGACGACAGTCCCTGGGCTTCCGGCGCGCCTCGACGAAGCTTCGGCGAAGGACGTTCTCGACGCGCTGGGAATTCCGACGCCGGCCCGGGTCGTATGCCGAACGCGGGATGCCGCGGCAAAGGCTTTTTCGGAAGCCGTCAAGCCGGTGGTCGTGAAAATTCTCGACACCGAGATCGCCCACAAGACGGAGGCCGGCGGAGTCCATGTCGGCGTAAAGACGCGCCGCGATCTCGACCGCGCGCTCGATGCGATCGACGCAATCCCGACCGGCCGGCGGAAGAAGCGCTACCTGATCGAGGAGACGGCGGCGGATGGCGTCGAGCTCATCGTCGGCGCCCGCAACGATCCGAGCTGGGGGCCCGTTGTGCTGGTCGGTCTCGGGGGGACGGCAGCCGAAGCGTACGGCGACGTGTCGATGCGCCTCGCTCCGCTTGGCCGCGACGCCGCTCTGGACATGATCTCCGACCTGCGGGCCGGCGCGTTGCTGGACGGATATCGAGGGGCACCGGCAGCGGACCGCGAAGCGATAGCGGACCTGATCGTCAGGCTGGGCGAATTCGTCATGCGCGCGCCGGGGCTCCGCGAAGTCGACCTGAACCCGGTTCGCGCCTACCCTGACGGGCTTTGCGTTCTCGACGCCCTTTTCCTCCGGTGACGGCGCTTCGGCGACCAACGGCAGGTAACCGTCTGAATTCCCGATACAATTAAATTCACTTGATCTTAACCATAATCGTCATGCCAACTGTTCCGCGAGGCGACAACGGCCGCAGGGCCGAAAAACAGGACGAAAAATGGATAAGAACCTTCAGGAAGACAGGGCGTCGACGGGATTCGTGGAGTTCATGAACTCGCTTCCCGAACAGGAACGCCAGGACCTGGCTGCAGCGCTCAGGGAACCGAACACGTTTCTCGCGGAAGACATGGATGACGTGATCGCCATCCTCCAGACGCTTCAGCGCTGACAAAACCGATAGAGCCGGGGCTCGGGCTTTGCCGAGGTCCCGCATAGGGTCTATATTTCCTTCGGAAATTCGGGTCGTGCCGAAGACCGGAGGAATGTCATGGAACGCAGTTTTGCACGCGAAGTAGAGATGCTCCGCCGCGGCGACGGGGAGTATTTCGAAGGCGAAGGCATCCTCGCCATCACCAAGGCGCTGCTGCAGTCTGGCGTCTCCTACGTCGGCGGCTATCAGGGCGCGCCGGTTTCCCATCTCATGGACGTCCTCACCTCGGACTCGAAAGGTCTGATGGCCGAGCTCGGCGTCCATACGGAAGTCTGCGCCAACGAGGCTGCGGCGTGCGCCATGCTGGCGGCCTCCGTCAACTATCCCATCCGCGGCGCGGTCACCTGGAAATCGACGGTCGGCACCAATGTCGCATCCGATGCGCTGTCGAACGTAGCGTCCGTCGGCGTCATGGGCGGCGCGCTTATCGTCCTCGGGGAGGACTACGGCGAGGGATCGTCCATCATCCAGGAACGCAGTCACGCCTTCGCGATGAAAAGCTCCGTGTGGCTCGTCGACCCGCGCGTCGACCATCCGCGCATCGTCGAACTGGTGGAGAAGTCATTCGAGCTGTCTGAAACCACTAACGCGCCCGTGATGATGGAGTTCCGGATTCGCGCGTGCCACGTCACCGGGCGGTTCGCCACGAAGGACAACAGGAAAGCGAAGTTCTCGATGAACGATCGCATTCCGGAACCGAGCTTCGATCTCGACAAGATCGCACTGCCGCCGTCGACCTACATGCAGGAGAAGATGAAGGTCGAGAAACGTTTCCCGGCCGCCATCGACTTCATCCGCGACAACAAGATGAACGAGATTTTCGACGGCGATTGCGACGATGTCGGCATCATCTGCCAGGGCGGTCTCTACAATTCCGTCATCCGCGGATTGCAGCAGCTCGGCCTCGCCGACCCGTTCGGCAACGCGCGGATCCCGATCTACTGCATGAACGTCACTTATCCGATGGTGCCGGACGAGATCGTCGCGTTCTGCGCCGGCAAACGGTCCGTCTGCATGGTCGAGGAAGGTTTCCCCGACTATCTCGAACAGGCCCTCAACGCGACGCTGCGCAAGGCTGACGTCAACACGACGGTCGTCGGCAAGGACGTCTTCCCGAAGGCCGGCGAGTACCAGTCCGAGGTCATGCTCAACGGGCTCGCGAAATTCATCGAAGGCGCCGTGCCGAAGGGGATCGACCTCGCGCCGATCGCCGCGGTTACCAAAGCAGTCGCCGATACGAAAGCGACGGCGGCGGAACTGCTGGGCGCGCCGATCCCGAAACGGCCGCCGGGCTTCTGCACCGGCTGTCCGGAACGGCCGGTCTTTTCCGCTATTAAACTCGCGGAACGCGATCCCGCCATAGGCAAGATGCACATCTCGGCCGATATCGGCTGCCACACGTTCTCGACGCTGCCGCCCTTCAACCTGGGCAACACGGTCACCGGCTACGGTCTCGGCCTCGCGTCGTCTGCGGGCGTGAAGGACGCGCTCAAAGGGCCCACGATCTCGATCATGGGCGACGGCGGATTCTGGCATAACGGGCTCTCGACCGGCATCACGGGCGCGGTCTTCAACGACCACAACAACCTGCTGATCGTCATGGCGAACGGTTATTCGTCGGCGACGGGGCAACAGCAACTTCCGTCCTCGACCGCGGGCGGCTTGCGGCCGCCGGACACCGTCGTTCCGATCGAAAACGCGCTGCGCGGCGTCGGCGTGAAGTGGATTCGAAAGCAGTACACCTATCATGTCGGCACGATGCGCGACCTGATCAAGGAAGCGCTGACATCGACCGACAAGGGCCTCAAGGTCATCATCGCCGAGGCGGAATGCCAGATCGCCAAGCAACGGCGCGAAAAGCCCATCGCGGCGAAGGCTCTCAGGGCCGGAAAGCGCGTCGTCCGGACGCGGTTCGGCGTCGACGAGGATACCTGCACCGGCGATCACTCCTGCATCCGGCTATCGGGCTGCCCGTCGCTGTCGGTAAAGCCCAATCCGGATCCGCTGCGCAAGGACCCGGTCGCCAGCGTGCTCAACTCCTGCGTCGGATGCGGGCTGTGCGGCGAGGTCTCGGACGCCGCCGTGCTGTGCCCGTCCTTCTATCAGGCCGTCATGGTGCTGAACCCGTCTGCGTTATAT
>JAYQUR010000255.1:0-5335 GCA_038148075.1 Alphaproteobacteria bacterium
TTCCCGACCTACACGTGGGGGGCGCTCGCGGCGGCACAGCTCTGCGCGGCCGCGAACACGGCGCGGCCGAATCTTCCGGACGCGAGCGCCTCGGGGGACGGCTCGCCGCTGATCGGCTGGATGCGAGAGAACCTCCACGCGCACGCGTCGTCGCGGTCGACCGACGAGCTGATGGTGGAGGCGACCGGGAAGCCACTTGGTACCGAGGCGTTCAAGGCGCATCTCGAGGCGCGCTACGGCGGCTAGAGGTGCGTTTTCAGTCCGCGGAGCGCCGAAGCGAGGCTCCGCGTGCGAACGCTTCGTCGGCCCGTAGCCGCTCGCCCTTGAGCCGCGCGACGTATCCTTCGGCGACGTGAATTTCGCTCAGGCGGGGTACCCGGGCCTTCAGGTCGGCGAGGATCGCCTCCGCTTCCGAGAGATCGTTTGCGCTCGTACTCGTCAGCAGCAGGAAACGGATGCGCGTGACGAGCGTGCCGGGCGTCCAGCGGCCTGCCGTCAGGGCTATGTCGTAGACGGGCTGGGCGGCCTTTCTTGCGTCGGCGCCGCGGGCGCGCGAACGGGCGACAGATGCGACGTAGGTCGTGAACGCCTGGCGACGATAGTCGGGCGGGAACGGGAACAACGAATAGGCATCCCGCATCCGGCTCGCCGCCTCGCGCGGTTCGAATTTCGACAGTTGCCGGGCGATGCCCGCGTTGTAGGCAGCGAGATATACCGGGCCGACGGCGACGAACACCGCGGCCAGCAAGGCTGCGCCCACCGCGCCCACCGGCACCGTAGCGGGCCGCGGGATCAGAAACCGAATTCGCCGTTGATGCGCGGCCCGCGTCGAGCGCAGAACGATCCCCATCGCGGCCGCGCCGGCGGCGGCCGTCGACGGGTTGTGCATCGGGTAGTCGATCATGGCGAATCCCGCGAGCATGACGAGACTGCAGGCAGCAGCGCGTTCGACGGCGCTCAGCTCCCGAAGATGAAATACCCGTCGGAGCGCCGCAACGCCGAGTGCGGCGGCGACGACGAACCCCATGAGGCCGGTTTCGACCAGGATCTGCAGGGCCTCGTTGTGCACCGCTTCGGCGACGTCGAAAGCGGACTTCAGAACCTGCGGCTCCAGCGACGGCAGCAGCGTCAGATGCTGCTGCTGGTAAAGCGGATAGCCGTAATCGAACCCCCCCAGACCGTGCCCGAAGATCGGTGCCTGCAGCCACATCGCAACGCCATTGACGAACATCTCGACCCTTTTGGCGAAAGGCTCGACGACGACGAACCGGTCCCAAAAGGCGAACAGACAAAGTCCGAGCCCCACGAACAGAACGACCGCTGTCATGATCGCTGCAGTGCGGCCCGATCTGTGACGCGCTGCGGCGAAGGCGGCGTAGCATGCGAAGGTCGCCAGCGCGCCGTACTCTATCAGCGAGTCGACCAGAACCATGAGTGCGATCACGGAGACGGCTGCCAGCACGGCCCCAAGCCACCTTTCCGGGCCCGGCCGCACGACCGTCCATAGAACGGCGAACGGTGCGAGAAGCAGAACCGTCTCGCTCAGCGCGTTGTCGGTGGCGAACCCCGCCTCGGGTTCGTCCAGGAAAGCGACGCGCATCAGGATTGCGGCGAGCGCACAGAGCGCGACGAGAGACAGGCGGGTAGCGAGCAGCGTCCGGTCGCAATGCCGGAAATAGGCAATCAGTACCGATATCGCCGCGACGCCGGCCAACCGTAACGCTCCGCCTGCCGGGTCCGGCGACCAGGCGAGAGACAGCGCGGCAACGGCGTTGAAAGCGATGAGGAGCAGGTCGACGTCGTCCGCCCTGACAAGCCGCCGCCTCGCCGCGGATATGATCGACCAGCACGCAATGGACGCCGCCGCGAGAAACAGGAACAGCCATTTGGGGACGCCCGGCGCGCCGGTGCCGAGACCGTAGCTCAGCAGAATACCGAAGCCGAGGGCGACGAAGAGGATCGTATGGAGCCGGTCGGTGCGGTGAGATGGGCGGAGTAGGGAGGTATTCACCGGGTTCGGTTCTTCGCTGCTCTGTCGGGCGCTCCTCACACTACAGCCAGCGGACCGTAGTTCAAACCGGCTGTTTTCGGGGATCGGGGTATCCGAATCCCGGCACGTGCCGCCTTTCTTCCCGGCTCAAAAGCCTATAAGTTCCGCCCGAATTCCGGGGAAGAACCCTTTGAAATACGTATCCACGCGCGGCGAAGCGCCAGAGCTCGCCTTCGACGATGTCCTGCTTGCCGGTCTCGCGACCGATGGCGGGCTCTATGTGCCCGCCGAGTGGCCGCAATTCTCGGTCGCCGATTTCGAAGCGATGGCCGGCCTGAGCTATGCCGAAATCGCGTTCCGAGTGATCCGGCCGTTCGTCGGCGATGCGATCTCCGACGACGACCTCCGGCGCATGGTGGACGAGTCCTATGCCGGATTCGGGCATGCCGCCGTCGCGCCGTTGAAGCAGATCGGCGACAATCACTGGCTGATGGAGCTGTTTCACGGCCCGACGCTGGCGTTCAAGGACTATGCGCTGCAGCTCGTCGGCCGCCTGTTCGATCACGTCCTGGCGGCCCGCGGGGAGCGCGTGACGATCGTCGGCGCGACGTCTGGCGATACCGGCTCGGCCGCGATCGAGGCCTGCCGCGACCGGGACAATATCGACATCTTCATCCTGTTTCCGGAGGGCCGTGTTTCGCCCGTCCAGCAGCGTCAGATGACGACCGTCGGCAGCGCCAACGTTCATGCCGTCGCCCTCGCCGGCACGTTCGACGACTGCCAGGATCAGGTGAAGGCGATGTTCAACGATGCGCAGTTCCGCACCGCGCATTCCCTGTCGGCGGTAAATTCGATCAACTGGGCACGGGTTCTCGTGCAGGTGGTCTACTACGTCGTTGCCGCCGTGCGTCTCGGCGCTCCGTATAGGCCGATCAGCTTCGCGGTACCGACCGGCAATTTCGGCAACGTGCTGGCGGGCTGGGTCGCATGGAAATGCGGCCTCCCGATCGACCGGCTCGTCGTCGGAACCAACAGCAACGATATCCTCTTCCGCTTCTTCGAAAGCGGCGAGATGGCCATTTCCGGCGTCGAGCCTACGTTGTCGCCCAGCATGGATATCCAGGTGTCCAGCAACTTCGAACGGCTGCTGTTCGACATGCTCGACCGGGACGGCGCCGCGGTGACGCGGTGGCTGTCCGATTTCCGCAAGACCGGAAGGGTTTCGGTCTCCGATGCGCGGCTCGCGGCGGCGCGCGAGAAGTTCGATGCGGCGCGGCTCGACGACGACGGCACGAAACGCGTTATCCGCGAGATTTACGAGACGACCGGCGAACTCCTCGATCCGCATAGCGCGATCGGCGTCGACGCGGCGCGTCAGAAGCGGGGCGATCCGTCGGTTCCCATGGTTTCGCTCGCGACCGCCCATCCCGCAAAATTTCCCGACGCCGTCGAGGCGGCAACCGGTATCCGGCCCGCGCTGCCGCCGCAGATGGCGGATTTGTTCGACCGCGCCGAACGTTTCAGCCCCCTGCCCAACGACCTCGCCGCGATTCAGCAGTTCATTCGCGAACGGGCCGGCGGATGAGCATCGAACAGGCCGCGCTCCCCAACGGGATGCGGATCGTGACCGACCGGATGGACGCGGTGGAGACGGTGACGCTCGGCGTCTGGGTGCTGACGGGGACGCGCAACGAGACGGCCGAGATTAACGGCATCTCGCATTTGCTCGAACATATGGCGTTCAAGGGCACGCGGCGGCGGTCGGCGAAGCAGATCGCGGTCGAGATCGAAAACGTCGGCGGACATCTGAACGCCTATACGTCGCGCGAGACAACGGTCTATTACGCAACCGTCCTGAAGGAGGACGTGGCGCTCGCCCTCGACATTCTGGCCGACATCCTGACGGAATCCGTATTCGACGACGAGGAACTGGCGCGCGAAAGATCCGTAATTCTCCAGGAGATCGGCCAGGCCAACGACACGCCCGACGACATCGTGTTCGACCGGTTCCAGGAAACGGCGTTCCCCGACCAGCCGCTCGGCTGGCCGATCCTCGGGACGGCGGAGACGGTGCGAAACATGCCCCGGACGCGGCTGATCGACTATATCGGCTCGCAGTATGGCGGACGGCGGATGATCCTGGCCGCCGCCGGAAACCTCGACCACGCGGCGCTCGTCCGGATGGCGTCGGAGCGGTTCGCCGGACTGGCGCCGGGAGAAGCGTCGGACCCGGATCCCGGAAGTTACAGGGGCGGCGAATTCCGCGACGTACGCGATCTCGAACAGGCGCATCTCGTGCTCGGATTCGAGGGCATCGGCTATGCCGATCCCGATTATTACGCGCTCGCCGTGCTGTCGACCGCGCTCGGCGGCGGTATGTCGTCCAGGCTGTTTCAGACGATTCGCGAGGAACGGGGACTGGTCTATTCGATCTACAGTTTCTCCTCGGCATACCGGGACGGCGGCATCTTCGGCATATACGCCGGTACCGGCGGGGACGAAGTCGCCGAGCTGGTCGACGTGACCGCGGACGAGCTGCGCGCCGTGGCGTCGGCTGCGATGGAGGAGGACGAAATCGTTCGCGCGCGCGCCCAGATCAAGGCGGGCGTGCTGATGTCGCTCGAAAGCACGTCGTCGCGGGCCGAACGCATCGCGCGCCAGCTCATGATATTCGGAAGGCCGGTCCCGATCGCAGAGATCGCCGCGAAGATCGATGCGGTGACGTCCGAGGATGCCCGTCGCGTCGCCGAACGGCTGTTCTCGGCGGCGCCGACGGTCGCTGCGCTGGGCCCGGTCGGCGCGCTTCAGGATTACGAGAAAGTCAGGGCCGCCCTTTCGGCTTAGGCGATGCCGCCCGGCCGTTTACGCGTGGCCGGCGTCGCCCGACAGCATCGAGACGTCGATGCCCATCTTGGCCAACGCGTTCTGCCAGATGCTCTCCGGATCGGAGCCGAAGATCAGCCTGTCGTCCGCCGCGACCGAGAGCCAGCCATTGGCCTGAATTTCGGTATCGAGCTGTCCCGGTCCCCAGCCGGCATATCCGAGTGCCAGCAGGCTGTTGCGCGGCCCTTCGCCGTCGGCGATGTCGCGCAGTATGTCGGTCGTCGCGGTGAGCGCGATGCTCTCGTCGATCACCATCGTCGCATCCTGCACGTAGTCGGACGAATGCAGGACGAAGCCGCGGCCGGTTTCTACCGGACCGCCGAAATGAACCCGGATATCGTTACCGGGCGCCTTCGGCTCCAGGTTGAGCTGGTCCAGAAGGTCGGGAAAGTTGACGTTCTCCATCACCTTGTTGACGACGAGCCCCATCGCGCCGTCCTCGGTGTGTGCGCACATATAGAT
>JAYQUR010000256.1:0-5311 GCA_038148075.1 Alphaproteobacteria bacterium
TCCCAGTACTTGCCGGGCGGCGGAAACGGGTGATGGGGGGCGGGAAAGGACGCCATCATGAAGAAGGGGCGGTCGTCATCCGCCGCCGCACGCGCGTCGAGATACCCGAGCGATTTTTCCCGGATATAGCTCGTCGGATAGAATTCCTCCGGGATCGCCGTCCGGTAGGCCTGCGGGCAGATATAGTCGTGCTCGAACTGGTTGGCCCGGTCGCGCAGCTCGTCGGCGTCGGGGCGCCGTTCCTTGAACCAGACATAGTAGTGGCCGCCGACATGGTCCGAATGCTCGGTGCAGAGGTCGACATGCTCGAAGCCGTAGAAGGGCAGGTCGAGATCGTAGGGTTTGCCCGGCTGCCACCGGTCCGGATGTTCCTGATCGTAATCGCCCTCCGCGTCCTGTTCGAACGCTTCCGGCATGGTGTCGCGGACCGTCGCGTATCCGTCCTTCGGCTCGGGCCGGGTATGCATGGCGGGAAGCCCCGTCATGTTCTGGATGTGGCTCTTGCCGACCAGCGCCGTCGCGTAGCCGTTCCGCCGCATCGCCTCGGTGAAGGTGCTGGAGCGCATGTCGAGAGGAATGCCGTTCGACCGCACGCCGTGCAGCGACGGCATCCGGCCCGTCAGCAGGGTCGAACGGTTCGGCTGGCAGACCGGCGTCGCGACGTAGAACCTGTCGAACTTCGTCCCCTTCGCCGCGATGGAGTCGATATTCGGGGTCTTGAGGATCGGGTGACCGTTGCAGCCTAGATGATCCACCCGATGCTGGTCGGTGATGATGAACAGGAAGTTCGGACGATCCGACATGCTCTCTCCCAGACAGGCATTGTTGGTTTATGGTGGCCACTATATCGGAATTCCCAACGGGTATAAGTCTCATGTCCACGCTCTTGCGCACGCTCACGCTCGCCCTCGACCGCTACGACCGGCATCTGCCGCTGATGCTCGGCGCGATATCGCCGCCCGACGGCTACGAGGTAGACGTGCTCGAGGTCGGCCAGCACGGCGCGTTGCGGCATGGCGAGCACCGGCACGAGCGCATGCTGCGGGATCGCGAATTCTCCGCCGCCGAGGTCTCGCTGTCGTCGTTCCTGATTGCCGCGGATCAAGGCGTGCCGGTGACCGGCATTCCCGTGTTTCCTCGCCGGCTGTTCAGCCAGACGCAGATGTTCGTCAATGCGGATGCGGGTATCTCGACGCCCAAGGATCTCGAAGGCCGCCGCGTCGGGCTGCAGTCGTTCCAGACGACGCTCGCGCTACTGGCCAAGGGCGATCTGAAGTTCGTCTACGGCGTCGACCTGACGTCGATCGACTGGCGACTGAAACACGAGGAAACGCTCTCGGTCGACGTCGGCGCCTTTTCGATTTCGCAGATGCCGGCCGGACGCTCGCCGGGCGAATTGCTTGCCTCGGGCGAGATCGATGCGCTTCTGTATTCGCGCACGCCCGAGGGCATGGCGGAATCCGGCGGCAAGATCCGGCGTCTGTTCGACGATCCGCGGGCGGAGACGAAACGCGTTTTCGCGGCCGACGGGTTCTGGCCGATCATGCATGTCATGGCCGTCCGCACGGAGCTCGCGGATGCCGACCCCGGCTTGTGCCCGATGTTGATGGAAATGTGGGATGCATCCGTCCGCGAGTCGCGGCGCTGGTACAACGATCCGAACTGCCTGCAATTCCCGTGGGCGCGGCTGGACGTCGAGGACCAGCAAAGCGCGTTCGGCGCCGAACTCTGGCCGAGCGGCATCGCCGCAAACCGGTCTTGTCTCGAACGTTTCGTGAAATATTCCCGCGATCAGGGGCTCATCTCGCGCGCGCTCGACGTCGACGCGCTGTTCCACGAGAGCGTTCGCGCCACCTGATCGGATTGCTATCCCTCCGGATCGCCCGCCGTCAGGTAGTCCCACATGCGCTCGAAGATACGCCCGGACGAAACCGCCCTTGCCGCGGCCTGGTCGGCGTCGTAGACGACGGATTCGTCCTCGCGGCCCGTCGCCATGACGGCGAGCTCGGTTCTGGCGGCCTCCTCCAGGTAGAACGCCATGCAGATCGCTTCCTCGACCGTGGCCCCGGTCAGCACGCAGCCGTTGCCGCGCATGACGATGGCACGGCTGTCGCCCAGCGTCTCAGCGAATTTCACCGCCGCCTCGTCGTTCCGCATGAGCAGCGGATCGTCCCACAGCGCCGCCTGCGGCGCGAAGTAGCTGCCGAACCCGATGCGTACCTTCGGTGTCCGCCGGAAGGTCGACAGGGTCATCACATCGCGCAGGAAGGTCCGCGCGATGCCGTTCACATCGGGCCGCCGCTTGTAGATCTGCTGGTGGCACCGCACCTCGCCGAGGACGCCGTCGGGCAGCGGGCCCTCGATCGGCACCACGGTGCCGGCATCGTCGGGGGTCACGAGGCCCATCGGTTTCGGCGCGCAGACGAGGAAACGGTCGGCGTCGAGGCGCGCACTCACGTGCCCGTAAGCGTGGCCGAGATCGTTGCGGCCGAGCGCGCGGGCCGCCATGCGGACCCGGACCTGCGTGCGCTCGATCGGCTCGCCGAGCGTTCCGAATTCGGTTTCGGCCAAGGCGCTACTCCCTGAACTCGGGAATGTCGGGCCTGGAGCCCCACACGCAGAAGGATTCCGGCGTGAACGGGAACTGGCGCGGCCGCCATTCGTCCTCGGGCTCGATCATGCGGACGCCGCAGGAATATTCGTAAACCATCCCGTCCGGGCCTTCGAAATAGAGGAACCGCGCGCCCGACGTCGCATGGCGGCCGGGGCCGAACACGATGCGTTCTTGGCGGTCCTGGAGGAAGTAGGACGACCGCATGATGTCGTCGGTTTCGCGAACCTGGAAATTGATGTGCTGGACGCCGGCGTGGTCGGTCGGGAACAGCGCGAAACGGTGGTGCACCTTGTCGAACGACATCAGCGGCGCATCGCCGATCCAGTCGTTGGAGGCGAAGTTGAAGACCGTCGTCCAGAACTTCTCGTCGCGCGGCGCGTCGGTCGTCTTCAGCCCGATATGGTTGAACCAGTAGACGCCGGCGTCGCGGCTCGGGAAATAGCGGACGCCGGAATGGAACGGCCGGACGATCAGGTCGAACTTGTTGCCGGTCGGGTCCTTGAAGGTGAGATACTTCATGACCCGGCGGATCGCCGCGCCCTCCGCATCTCCCCACGTCACGTCGACGCCGTTGGCCTCGAGATGGCTCGCCGCGGCGTCGAGCGCCGCGTAATCCTCGACGGCGACGCCAACGGTGTTGTCCTTCGGATCGCCCTCGAAATAGCAGAGATTGTGGTTGCGGTCGTCGCCGCGAAGATAGATTCGGCCGTTTTCGCGCGCGACCTCCTCCAGACCGTAAATTTCCTGAGCCCATTTCGAAGCTTCGCCCGGATTGGACGCGCCCAGATGGACGTAATTCAGGTCCTTGAGTTCGATCATGACGGTTCCTCCCTTCGGCACGGATGGCTCCGCCGCGCCGCGTAGACCGCATGATATCTGCGAACGAGCGGGGCGCAAGGGCGGAACCCTGCGCCCCGAGTTGGAGGGGAAACTACCCGAACTACGCCAGTGGCGAAGGGCGGTCAGGCGGCCGTCTATGAACCGTTGTCGAAACTATTTGTCCGATCCCGCGATCTTGCTGTGCAGGCCGCTGAGCTGGTCGCGAAGCTGCTCGATTTCGCGAAGTTCGCGGGCGAGGTCGTCATCCTCGTCCTCCTCGTCTTCCTGTCCCGTTTCCGGGCGGACGGAACCTTCGATGCGCGCGATAAGGTCGCGGATGCCCACGCTCGCGGAATCCTCGGCGACGCGCTCGGGGATATCGAGATCGTCGGCGTCGTCTTCGTCATCGACGGCAGGTTTTCCGTCGTCTCTTTCCATCGTCCGGCCGAGAAGGGCGCCGAAGCTCAAATCTTCGTCGTCGTCCATCTCGTCGAGGGGGGTGCCCAGCTCGAGCGGATCGACGGTTTCCAGGTCGTCCAGCGACGGCGCTGCCGGTGCCGGCCTGGGCGCGGGCGGCGCGATCCGGCCCGCGGGCGGCTCGGATTGAAGCAGGTCGTCGGCGAGACGGGTGACCTCGGGAACGGTTTCGTTGCCGCTGTCCTCGATGCTGCCTTCGACGATCGACACCAGCTTGTCGACCAGCGCCGACAGCTCGTCGTTCACCCGCGTAAGCTCGGCAACCTCGTCGCGGAAACGCGCGATTTCCTTTTCCTGGGCATCGAAGCGGCCGCGGATCTGCTCCCACATCTTCAGCAGCGCGTCGCTTTCGCGTTCCCGCGCCGAATGCGCCGACTTCAGATGGCGCTCCGCATATTCGATCCGTTCCTTGAGTACACCTAAATCACGCATATTCGCACCGCGTTTCGACGATTTCTGACGATGGTCAAAAGTGCGCGGACAAAATTGAGAATTGGTTAACGTAAACGAAACATGAAACGGTAATTGTGGATAAACCCATCGGCGGTCGCGGGACCGAGCGATTCGGCTCCCGTCGGGCCGAACATCGCATAGTATCGCGGCAATGACCCTCGACGCTTTCTATCTCCACCTCGCCTTCGCGCTCGGATTGTTCGGCGCGGCAGTCCTCGCGACGCGGATCGTCCTGCGGTTCGGGGTTCTCGACGAGCCCAACCACCGGTCGAGCCACGAGAAGCCGACGCCGTCGGGCGGCGGGATTGCGATCGTTGCGAGCTTCGCCGCCGGCTTTGCGGCCGTTCTCGCCGTTAGCGACGCAGCGCGGCTGTCTGCGTTCCATCTCGTCGGGTTCGGCGCGGCGGCAATCGCCATCGCCGCCGTCGGGTACGTCGACGACCTTCGACTTCTGAAGACATTCAAGATCAAGCTGGGGGCGCAGGTCGGCGCGGCGCTTCTGCTGACGCTGTTCGGTATCGTCGTCACGCGCGTCAGCGTGCCCGGCATCGGCGCGATCGAACTCGGCTGGGCGGGCTATCCGCTGACCGTCCTGTGGGTCGTGACACTGACGAACGTATTCAACTTCATGGACGGTCTCGACGGGCTTGCCGGCGGCACCGCCGCCATCGTGGCGGTATTCCTGTGTGCGGCGACGTTTCTCGAGGGATCCTACTTCGTTTACATCCTGTGCTACGTGATCGCGGCGAGCGCTGCCGGCTTTCTAGTCTTCAATTTCCCGCCCGCGCGGCTGTTTATGGGCGACGTCGGCAGCCAGTTCCTCGGCTTCGCGTTCGCCGCGCTCGCGATCGTCGCCGCGGAGGTCGATGCGTCGCGAACGTCGTTGCTCGTCGTGCCGCTTCTGTTCTTCCATTTTCTGTTCGACGTTTTCTTCACGCTGATCCGCCG
>JAYQUR010000257.1:0-5278 GCA_038148075.1 Alphaproteobacteria bacterium
GTGCTTGACTTCGTAAATGCTGGCCGCATCGAAATGCGACCCCATCGCCATGAGCATGGAGAGAATCTCTCGGGCCGGGTTGGCCTTGACCGCATAGAAGATGTCGGCGTGGGGCAGCGCCTGTGCGAGCGCACGGTAGTTTTCGGATACCACGTCGAGATCGACGACCAGGCACGGCGTTTCGGGCCGGCGTTCTTCCAGGAATCGGCGGATTTTCTCGGTCATGGCGCTTGCTCCACCCTGCCGCACGATCGCGGCTCGCTCGAGGGTGGCGCGTTTTAGTCCCAAGCGCCCGGCGTTACAAACGGAAAATGGGCACGGCGGAAAAAATTCTCAGAGTCCGGCCTGGAGGTAGTACAGGCCGTACATCATGCCGCCCGCAAGCATGAGGATGAACAGGCTGATGTAGAAGAGCCGGACCGGGCTCGCCTTCTTGCGGACGGCCTGTTTCTGGGCGCGATGGCGCCGGGCGGCGTCTTCCTGCTGACGGCGCGCCCGATTCTGCTGCGCCTGCTGACGAACCTGCTTGGATTTGCGGAGTTCGGCGGCGTTCTCCGCTTCCACCTTGCTGCCGCGGAAGATCGTCCGGGTCCGCGTCTGCTGGGTCTGCTCGATGAATATTTCCTCGATGACGCGCACGCCGGAATACCGGCCGCTGTCATCCATGCGCCGCGCTTCGAACATCGCGAGATCGCGATCGTCGAAAACGGAATCGATCTTCCACTTACCGCTCTGGTAAGTGTGGATCTCGAATGCCTTCATATCCGACATGACTTGGTCCCGGGTCCCCTCTTTCCGGTCCTATTCCCCGCTGACTTCCCGGCAGTTCGCGGCGCCGAGAAGACCGGAGATCGTCCGTCCGTCATCGCTCATCGGCAGGATGATGCTGCGATAGAGCACCTTCTTGCCGTCGTATTTCTTGAACTCGCCGCCGCGCGATATCGGCACGCCGCGGTGGAGAATTTCCGGATAGTACGCAGCCGCATGCTCGAGCAATGTCCCCGCGGGCAGATCCGACAGCCGGCTGTTGACCACGTCGTAGGGCATGTACTCGAGGAGCGCGCCGCCGATCATGCGGACGACGGGATCCTCTTCGTAGCCAAGGAAATCGAGCACGAAGCAATAAGGCCACATATCCTCGATCTCTTCCGGATCGACACAGCTGAAAGACGGGAAATCGTCCTCGTCCTGCCACTGGCGCCACCGCGCCAGGAGGCGCAGAACCATCCGGCGCTCCATACCCTGCGGCGCGTCGGCATCCCCGGAAGATTTGTTCAAGGTATCCATGCAGCGAAAACTGCGGCAATAAGGTTAAAGTCCGGTAAAATTCGTCCTTTCATTACAGCTCGCTAAGGTTCCAGCGCGGCCGGGTTTCGACGATGGCGAATCGTTTGCACCGATTGCCATGAAAACGTCGGATTTTCGCCCGTTGCGGAACCGAGTCCGATTGCGGTACTGCTGTAGCAGCCGAATTCGAAGGTGCCGTCGTGGCCGAAGCCAGAAAACTGCTGATACTGAACGGGCCGAATCTCAACATGCTCGGGGTCCGCGAGCCGGAGATTTACGGCCATCAGACGCTGGACGACATTCGCGCGCTGTGCGAAGGGCACGCAGCGACCGCGGGCGCGGAAATAGATTTCCGTCAAAGCAACAGCGAATCCGAGCTAGTCGGCTGGATTCAGGAGGCCCGCGAGAAAGCGGACGCGATCGTCATCAATCCGGCGGCATTCACCCATACGTCGGTTGCGATCATGGATGCGCTTCTCGTATTCGGAAAACCGGTCGTCGAGATTCATATCTCGAACATCTTTCAGCGGGAGGCGTTCCGGCATCACTCGTACATTTCCGCTGCCGCGAAGGGAATCATTTCGGGATTCGGCGCGTACGGTTATGTTCTGGCCATGGATGCGGCATGCCGCATGATCGACCCGGCAGAGGGAGCCTGATGGCCAGCAATTTCGACGTCGACCCGGAACTCGTCCGCAAGCTGGCGGACCTTCTCGGCGAGACCGGACTGAGCGAGATCGAATACGAGAGCAACGGAAGACGGATCCGGATTGCGCGGCAGACGGGCGGCATCGTCGCCGCTCCCGCCGTCGCAGCGCCGCCGGTTGCGGCGGTGGCCGGCGAGACGCCGGAAAAGGCATCCGCCGCAACCAACGGCACGGTCGTCGCATCGCCGATGGTAGGCACCGTCTATCTTTCGCCGGAGCCCGGCGCGGAAACGTTCGTGAAAACCGGCGATACCGTTTCCGAGGGCCAGACGATCCTGCTGATCGAGGCAATGAAGACATACAACCCGGTGCGCGCACCGCGCTCGGGCAAGATCGTTCAGATTCTGGTCTCGGATTCGACTCCGGTCGAATTCGGCGAAGAGCTGATGGTCATCGAATAGCGCGAAAGGCGCCCCGAAGGTCCAGCGGAATGTTCGAAAAGGTCCTGATCGCAAATCGGGGAGAGATCGCGCTGCGTATCCATCGCGCGTGCCGCGAGATGGGCATATCGACGGTCGCGGTCCATTCCACCGCCGATGCGGATGCCATGCACGTCCGGCTCGCCGACGAGAGCGTTTGCCTGGGCCCGCCCGCCGCTAAGGACAGCTATCTCAATATTCCAGCCATCGTCTCGGCCGCGACGATCGTCGACGCCGACGCGGTCCACCCCGGATACGGTTTCCTCTCCGAGGATGCGAGCTTCGCCTCGATCCTGGAAGAGCACGGCTTCACGTTCATCGGCCCGTCCCCGGATCACATCGCGCTCATGGGTGACAAGGTCGCGGCCAAGAAAGCGGTTCAGGCAAACGGCGTACCGGTCGTTCCGGGCTCCGACGGCGCCCTGGAGAGCGCGGCAGAGGCCCGCAGCGTGGCGGACCGGATCGGCTATCCGGTCCTGATCAAGGCCGCCGGCGGCGGCGGCGGCCGCGGCATGCAGGTCGTGCGCAGCGCCGCGGAGATCGAATCCGCGTACACGATGGCCAGGACCGAAGCCAAGGCGAGCTTCCGCGACGACACCGTCTATCTGGAGAAGTTCCTCGAAAAGCCGCGGCACATCGAGGTCCAGGTGTTCGGCGACGGTCAGGGCGGCGCAGTCCATCTCGGCGAACGCGACTGTTCGTTGCAGCGCCGCCACCAGAAGGTGCTGGAAGAAGCCCGGTCACCGGCGCTCAACGACACGGAACGCGAGAAGATCGGGGAAATCGCCTCTTCGGCCGTGTTGGCAATGGGATACCGGAATGCGGGAACCATCGAATTTCTGTACGAAAACGGCGAATTCTACTTCATCGAGATGAATACGCGCCTCCAGGTCGAACACCCGGTGACGGAAATGATCACGGGTATCGACATGGTGCGGGAACAGATCCGGGTCGCTGCCGGCTCGAAGCTGTCGTTCGAACAGTCGGACATCTCCTTTTCGGGCCACGCAATCGAATGCCGGATCACGGCGGAACATCCCGAAACGTTCGTGCCCTCGCCCGGCAGGATATCGGAATACCACCCGCCCGGCGGGCTCGATGTCCGCGTGGATTCGGGCCTCTATTCCGGCTACGTGATTCCGCCCTACTACGACAGCCTCGTCGCCAAGCTGATCGTGCACGGGCGCAACCGCAACGAGTGCCTGATGCGCCTGCGGCGGTCGCTCGAGGAATACGTCATCGGCGGGATCGAGACGACCATCCCGCTGCACCAGCGCATCGTCGAAAATTCCGATTTCGTAAACGGCGATTATGATATCCATTGGCTGGAACGCTTCGTCGCGGGAGAGGAAGCGGGTCACTGACCGACGGGCCGGAGGGTCCGGAGACGCCGATGAGCAATCTGACGCCGGAAATTCTCCTACGCGCCTACGCGGTGGGGCTGTTCCCGATGGCGGAGCACCGTGACGATCCGACCCTCTACTGGATCGATCCGGAGAAGCGCGGCATTCTGCCGTTGAGCGGGTTCCACATCCCGCGGCGGCTGCGCCGTACGGTACGCCGCAACGTCTTCGACATACGCTGCGACACCGCCTTCGAACAGGTCATCCGGTCCTGCGCCGCGCCGGGGCCGAAGCGCGACGAAAGCTGGATCAACGACGAAATCGTTGCGTTGTATACGAACCTGTTCGAACTCGGCCGCGCGCACAGCGTCGAGGCCTGGCGCGACGGCGAACTGGTGGGCGGCCTCTACGGCGTCTCGCTCGGGGCGGCTTTCTTCGGCGAAAGCATGTTCTCGACGGCCAACGACGCCAGCAAGGTCTCCCTCGTCCATCTCGTGGCGCGGTTGCGCAAGGGTGGATACCGGCTGCTCGACACGCAATTCGTCACCGAGCATCTTGCGCAATTCGGCGTCGTCGAAATACCGCGCGGCGGCTATCGCCAGAAACTGTCGGATGCGCTCGACGTCGCGGCCGCGTTCCCGGCCAAGCTGTCTCAGGACGAGCTAGAGGCCTTCCTGCAGGAAATCACCCAGACGTCGTAGACCGGGTGCTCCATCGAAGAAATGGCGGGACTAGAGGCGAACATCCAGCCGGCGAAAATCCGGCGTTCCCGCTCTCCCTGGCGTTTTTCGCTGATTTCGAGATACGCGGTCGATTCCGGCGGCTCCTCGGGCGGGCGCGTCACGCACCGGCGCGCGACGATCCGGAGCGTGCCGAAACTGACGGCCTGCCCCAGCGGCGCCTCGATCGTGGTGATCCTCGCCGTAATCTTGTCGAGCCCCTGGAGCACCGCAACGTCGAGCTCGCCCGATGCGGCCGAGGCGGTCGCCGGAAGGGACAGGAGCATGAGGACTGGCAACAGGCGCATGGGCGACGCTCCCGCCTTACGGCCCCGGTTTGCGCGCGGAAAACCGCAACCGGACGTAATCCGCAACCCAGCGTCCGTCGGACTGCTGCAGGTGAGGCCGCGCGGCTTCGACGACTTCCTCGATGACGGCCGGCCGGTCCGCTTCCGGCACGCGCAGCAGGAAGGATTCGCCGAAAGTCCAAAGCCAGTCGGCAAGTTCGCCGGGCAGCGGCGTCGGCCGCGGAATGAGTTCTATATAGGGTAGCTCGAATCCGGCTTTTTCGAGACGGGCGCGATAGTCGCCGTCGGACGGGAAGTACCACGGGCTCGCCGCCGCCCCGTCGAGGCCGCGACGGTCGAGCGCCGCGACCAGATTCGTTCGGATGGTCTCGACGTTTCCGCCGCCGCCCATCTCGGCAGCGATCCGGCCGCCCGGCTTCAACGCCCGCCACATGCCCGA
This sequence comes from Alphaproteobacteria bacterium, assembly GCA_038148075.1. Lineage (GTDB taxonomy): Bacteria > Pseudomonadota > Alphaproteobacteria > MPNO01 > UBA830 > JAYQUR01. Next base: position 5,223 of record JAYQUR010000257.1, read on the forward strand.
GATCGCATCGTCCGGCCGCTTCATCCAGTGAAGCGCCGCATTGGACAGGATCGCGT
>JAYQUR010000258.1:0-5277 GCA_038148075.1 Alphaproteobacteria bacterium
GGGTCGGCCTTGACGACATCCGCGCCCGCTGGAAACCGGATGCGCCCGTGGCCGCCGTCACGTTCTACCGGGCGCTGATGCAGTCCGGAAATCTGGAGCCGGTCGACGCGCTGACCGCAGCCTTGCAGGCGCGGGGCCTCAACCCGTTACCGCTCTATATCCAGAGCCTGAAGGACGGCGTGTCGTCGGGCGTTGTCTCGGGCGCATTCGCCGCCGCGCCGCCCGACGTGATCCTCAACGCCACCGGCTTTGCCGTCTCGACCCCCGGTGCGGAAAAGAGCGAGACCCCGTTCGACGCCGCCGACTGCCCGGTCCTCCAGACCGTGTTCGCGTCGTCCACCGAACAGGCCTGGCGCGACGGCGACTTCGGCCTCGTCGCGCGCGACATCGCCATGAACGTCGCCTTGCCCGAGGTCGACGGGCGTATTCTCGCGCGCGCCGTCGCCTTCAAGACGGAGGCGCGGTTCGATCCGCTGACCGAGACGCCCGCCGTCCGCCACATGCCGGTCGCCGACAGGATCGATTTCGCCGCTGATCTCGCCGCCGCGTGGGCGCAGCTCCGGCGCAAGCCGGCGGACGACCGGCGCATCGCGCTCGTCCTCGCCAACTATCCGAACCGCGACGGGCGCATCGGCAACGGCGTCGGGCTCGACACGCCGGCCGGCACGATGACGCTGCTGCGCGCGATGGCCGACGCCGGCTATCGACTGCGCGACCTGCCGGACGATGGCGCGGCGCTCGTCGCCCGCCTGCTCGCCGGGCCGACCAACGCGGGCACGCGCGGGCGCGAAATTTCCGAGACGCTGCCGCTGCCCGACTACGAGATGTTTTTCGCAGCGCTACCCAAGGCGGTGCGCGACGCGGTCACCGGCCGCTGGGGCGCGCCGGACGCCGACCCTTATTTCCTCGCCGGCGAGACCGAGTGCGGCGCGTTCGCGATCCCCGCCTTCCGCTGCGGCAACGTCGTCCTCGGCCTTCAGCCCGCGCGCGGCTACAACATCGACCCGGAGAAGTCCTACCACGACCCCGACCTCGTGCCGCCGCACGGCTATCTAGCCTTCTACGCCTGGATGCGGGAAGGCTTCCGCGCCGACGCGGTCGTCCACATGGGCAAGCACGGAAACATGGAATGGCTGCCGGGCAAGTCGCTGGCGCTGTCCGAGGAATGTTTCCCGGAGGCCGTGTTCGGCCCGCTGCCGCATGTCTATCCGTTCATCGTCAACGATCCGGGCGAGGGCACGCAGGCCAAGCGCCGCGCGTCCGCCGCCATCGTCGATCACCTGACGCCGCCGCTCGCCCGCGCCGAGACCTACGGCCCGCTCGCCGATCTGGAGCGGCTGGTCGACGAGTATTACGAGGCGGCGGGCGTAGATCCGCGCCGCATCAATCTGCTGCGCGACCGCATCGTCGAGCTGACCCGCGCGTCCGGCCTCGATGCCGATCTCGGCATCGCCGCGGACGATACGTCCGACGATGCGCTCGCCAAGCTCGACAACTATCTGTGCGAGCTGAAGGAGATGCAGATCCGCGACGGGCTCCATGTGTTCGGCGAGAGCCCTGCGGGCGGGTTGCGGGATGCGCTGCTGGTGGCGCTGACGCGATTGCCGCGCGGCGACGGCAAGGCCGCGAACGCGTCTCTCATTCGCGCGATCGTCGCCGACCTGTCCCTGAAATTCGATCCGCTCGACTGCGTCCTCGGCGATCCTTGGGCCGGCCCCGAACCGGACGCGCTTCGCGGCGACGGCGCGTGGCGCACCCACGGCGACACGGTCGAGCGGCTGGAAGACCTCGCGCTCGCGCTCGTCTCCGGTGCGCGCGATCCGGATCCCGCATGGTCGGCGACCCGCGCCGTTCTCGAAGAGATTTCCGGCCGCATCGGCCCCGCCGTCGACGCGTGCGGCGAGTCGGAGATCGCGGGCGCGCTCGCCGCTCTCGACGGCAGGTTCCTCGCGCCCGGCCCGTCCGGCGCGCCGACCCGTGGCCGCCCGGAGGTGCTGCCCACGGGGCGCAACTTCTATTCGGTCGACACGCGCGCGGTGCCGACGCCTGCGGCGTGGACGCTCGGCTGGAAGTCGGCGACGCTGCTGATCCAGCACCACGTGCAGGAGCACGGCGAATGGCCGCGCCGCATGGCGCTGTCGGCGTGGGGCACATCCAACATGAGGACCGGCGGCGACGACATCGCGCAGGGTCTCGCGCTGATGGGCGTGCAGCCGGCGTGGGATCGGGGCTCGGGCCGCGTTACCGGCTTCGAGATCATGCCGCTCGACGTGCTCGACCGGCCGCGCGTCGACGTGACGCTCAGGCTCTCCGGCTTCTTCCGCGACGCGTTCCCGCAGCAGATCGACCTGTTCGATTCGGCCGTGCGCGCCGTCGCCGCGCTCGACGAGCCGGCCGCGAAGAACCCGCTCGCCGCGCGGGTGCGCGAGGACGCGGATGCGCTGCTCGCCGACGGCGTCGATCCCGAGACAGCGCTGCGCCGCGCCGGCCACCGCGTGTTCGGCTCCAAGCCGGGCGCGTACGGCGCGGGTTTGCAGGCGCTGATCGACGAGCGCGGCTGGCAGACCGAGGCCGACCTCGCGCGCGCCTATATCGCCTGGGGCGGCTACGCGTATGGGGCAGGGGCCGACGGCGCGGCCGAACACCGGCTGTTCGAACGCCGGCTCGGCGCGGTCGAGGCGGTCGTCCATAACCAGGACAACCGCGAGCACGACCTGCTCGATTCCGACGACTACTACCAGTTCGAGGGCGGGCTGACCGCGGCGGTGCGCGAGCTGTCCGGCGAACAGCCCGCGGTCTGGCACAACGACCATTCCAACCCCGAAAGCCCCCGCATCCGCACGCTCGAGGACGAGATCGCCCGCGTGGTCCGCGCCCGCGTCGTGAACCCGAAATGGATCGCCGGCGTCATGCGCCACGGCTACAAGGGCGCGTTCGAGATGGCGGCGACGGTCGACTATCTCTTCGCCTTCGCCGCGACCGCGCGCTGCGTGAAAGACCATCATTTCGACCTGGTGTTCGACGCGTATCTCGACGATGGGGACGTGCGGGACTTTCTGGAGACGAACAATCCGGACGCGCTGAAGGATATGGCGGCGCGCCTGATGGAGGCGCAGGACCGAGGCTTGTGGAAACCGCGCTCGAACGCGGCGTATCATCGGCTCGGGGAATTGAGGGGAGAGACGCAATGACCGGAAACATCTGGGAATGGGACGCCGGCCGGATCGCCGGGGCGATTCGCAACGGTGCGATTTCCAGCCGCGAGGCGACCGAAAGCTGCCTCGCGCGACTGGATGAGGTTAACCCGTACATCAACGCGGTCGCCGACGCTCTCGCCGACGAGGCTCTCGAGTCCGCAGACGCAGCCGACCTGTCGCTCCGGAAGGGCGACGTCGCGGGCCCGCTGCACGGCGTGCCGGTGACGGTAAAGATAAATGTAGACTATGCCGGCCGCGCGACGACCAACGGCGTCGTCGCGTTCAGGGACGCGATCGCACGCGAGGACAGCGCCACCGTGGCCAACCTGCGCAAGGCCGGTGCGGTGATGATCGGGCGCACCAACGTTCCCGCCTTCTCCACCCGCTACTTCACGGACAACGATCTTCACGGCCGGACGCTCAATCCCTGGAATCCCGATCGCACGCCCGGCGGGTCCAGCGGCGGGGCGGCATCTGCGGTGGCGGCGGGAATCGGGCCGATCGCCCACGGCAACGACCGTGCCGGGTCGGTCCGTTATCCGGCTTATGCGTGCGGCGTCTACGGGCTGCGCCCCTCGGTCGGAAGGGTTCCGGAATTCAATCCCTCGACATCCGAGGAGCGCGGGCTGTCGTCGCAGATCACCCAGGTGCAGGGGCCCCTCGCGCGCACCGTTCACGACGTGCGACTCGGCCTCGAAGCCCTGGCGGCGCGCGATCCGCGCGACCCCTGGTGGGTGCCCGCGCCCGCCGAGGGACGTTCGCCGGGGTGGCCGGCGACCGTCGCGATGTTCGCAGAGGCCGACGGGTTCGAGGCGGATCCCGCGGTCACGTCGGCGGTTCGGCGCGCTGCTGCGCTGCTTGAGAATGCCGGCTATCGCGTCGAGGAGATTGCCCCGCCGCGCTTCGCCGAGGCGGCGGACATGTTCTGGTCCCTGCTCATGACAGAGGAACGCGCCGCCACGACGAGCGAAAAGGCGTCGTCGACGCGCGGGATCGAGCAATACGGCGACGAAGCGGTGAAGCGCGCCCGGCTTGCGACGAAGGCATGTGCGACGGAGTACGATTTCGACGGCTATATCCGGGCGCTCGCGCGACGCACAACAATCCTGCGCGAGTGGCAGGTCTTCATGGAGCGGTATCCGCTGATCCTGATGCCCGTTTCGTGGCAACTGCCCTATCCGGTCGATCACGACCAGAAGGGGCAGGATGCGGTGCGCGAGATGCTGGCCGCCCATACGCCGATGCTGGCGATCTCGGTCCTCGGGCTGCCCGGCCTGTCGGTCCCGATGGGGCTCGCGGGCGACGTGCCGACCGGCGTCCAGATCGTCGGCGGGCGTTTTCAGGAGGAGCTTTGCCTGAAAGCCGGCGAAGCCATCGAGGCCCAGAGCCCGATGGCGCTGCCGGTCGATCCGAAGAGCCGGACGCCATGACGCTCCGTCCGCAAACCGCAGACGATCTCGCCCGCGCCAACGAGAAGTCGAAGAAACGCAAGGAAGCGCGCGACAGGATGCTTGCCGACAAGACAGTCGAGAAGGGGCTCCTGATCGTCCATACCGGCAAGGGCAAGGGCAAGTCGACGGCGGCGTTCGGCCTCGTCGCGCGCGCCATCGGCAACGGCATGAAGGTCGGAATCGTCCAGTACGTGAAGGGCAAGTGGGAGACCGGCGAGCGCGGCGTGCTCGAGCATTTCCCCGACCAGGTCGTCATCAGGACGATGGGCGAGGGCTTCACCTGGGAGACCCAGGACAAGGCGCGCGACATCGCCGCCGCCGAGAAGGCGTGGGAAGCGTCCAGGGAGATGATCGCAGATCCGAGCTTCGACCTCGTCGTGCTCGACGAGCTCAACATCGTGCTGCGCTATGACTATCTCGACCTGCAGGAGGTGATCGACACCTTGAATGCAAGACGAGACATGCTCCATGTCGTCGTCACCGGCCGCAACGCCAAGCCGGAGCTGATCGAGGCCGCCGACCTCGTCACCGAGATGACGCAGATCAAGCACCCGTTCCGCGAACAGAACGTCCGCGCCCAGAAGGGAATCGAGTTTTGAGGGTTGTGCGGGGCACCCCCTCCCTGACCC
>JAYQUR010000259.1:0-5269 GCA_038148075.1 Alphaproteobacteria bacterium
CGGCAACCCGAGCTCACCGGCGCTGAGCGCGTGTACCTCGCGGCCGGCGGTTCCATCTCCCTGGCTCAGCCGGCGCGTCTCGAGCGTCACGGGATTGCGGCTGCCGTCCATATGATCAGGCCTCGCTGCGGGACCGTTCCGCAGGACACTCTATAGATTTCGATTTCGGCAAAACCTGATTCCGATCAAGGTGCGCGGATCTCCGCCGCACCGATATTCCAACCAGGCCGGAAATTTTTACAGAGATGCTCGTTTACAGGCGGGAGAGATTTTATAATCCCTTGGATTCATTGGGATTAATAAATCAGGCTTAGCTCTTGCCAATAAAAAGCAGAAGCCGAATTGCGTATACTGAAACTCGAAGATCGCGGCGGAGCGACGGCCTTTACGCGCGTCGTCAGCGGTGACGACGCGGCCGAAAACACTGTGTTTACGGAGAATCCATCGGCGGTCCCTGCGCCGGGCGCGCTCCGGATCCTCGGTATGTCGCTGGTCGTGCTCGGACTTATTCGCCGTCGTTAGGCATGCGCCAGGGCGTTTTCAGACGGCGGTGTCCGCCTCCGAATCCGCAAATCTCATTTCCATCAGGCCCGCCGGCGTCCTCGCGACGATCAGGCGGGCAGGGGCGTCTCCGGGATTCTTGAGCCAGTGGGCAATGCGGCTGTCCCAGTGGACGCTGTCGCCCGGGCCTAAAAGATACGTGTCTTCGCCATAGACGACCTCGATCTCGCCCTCGAGGACTTGGCAAGCCTCCTCGCCTTCGTGGACATGCGCCTTGTCGATCGCAGTCGAACGTGGCGGGATTTCGATCAACACCAGTTCGAGCTGGCGGTTCGGCGCCGACATGTACTGCATCGCCTTGCGGTATTTCGCGTCCGGGTTGCCGAAATGCACGTGTCGGCGTTCGTCGGCCCGGATGACGGTGCACGAGACATCTTCCTCGATGAAGAGCGAGGACACGGGCGTTTCCAGCGCCGCCGCCAGCTTTTCCAAGGTCTGCAACGACGGGGAAGCCTTGCCGGTCTCGACCTGGCTGATATACGCGCGCGACAGGCCGGTCGTCGCCGCGATGTCGTCGATCACGAGGTTGCGCCGAATCCGCACTTCGCGAAGACGCTTGCCGATATCCATTGACGTACGATCCCTGAAAGCTCCGTTCCGATGGTAGAGAAGCTTGTTCGATCCTGGCAAGCAATATTTGCTGTTGTCGAACTCGCCCCGCCCCGTCTAAGATTTTCTCACCGTATAAGTGAACCAAACACGCACGGGAGGAAACCATGAGGAAACACATCGCTTTGACGGCGGCCGCGCTGGCCGCAGGGGTCGTCGCCGCCGGCACCGCACAGGCGGCGGACTACACCATGAAGATCGGCTTCGCGACCTTCAAGGACGTCCAGCACCAGTGGTCGTCCTGGATGAAGGAGGAAGTGGAGAAGAAATCGAACGGCCGCATCAAGGTCGACCTTTTCCCCAAGAGCCAGCTCGGCGCGATCCCGCGCCAGATCGAAGGCGTGCGCCTCGGCACGCAGCAGGCGTTCGTCGCTCCGGCAGATTTCTTCGCGGGCGTCGATGCGCGCTACGGCGCTTTCTCGATCCCGACGCTGTTCAAGAACAAGCAGCATGCGGCGAAGGTGATCGCGGATCCCGAACTCAACAAGGACATCCTCGCGCTGGGCGGGGACAAGGGGATGCAGACGGGCGCGATCTTCACGCACTCGACCGCTCACTACCTCGCCAAGGATCCGATCCGCAAACTCGACGACTTCAAGGGCAAGAAGCTCCGCGTGAACGCGACTGCCGCCGAGCGCGAGAAGATGCGCATATTCGGGGCGTCGGCCGTGCCGATGCCGCTATCCGAGGTCGTGCCCGCGCTACAGCGGGGCGTTATCGACGGCACGATGAGCGGCACCGTCGTCTAAGTGATCTTCAAGTTCAACCGGATCAGCAAGGTTCTCAGCCGGACCGACGATACGCTGATCATTTCGGCGGCGACGCTGAGCCCGAACTGGCTCAAGAGCCTGCCGTCGGACCTGAGCAACATGGTCGTCTCGACGGCGGCGGAACTGCAGACCAAGACGTCGGCATTCTCGGACGAGAACGAAAACGCCATGATCGCGAAATGGCAGTCCGACGGCGGATCGCTGATCACGCTTCCCGAGTCCGATCTTTCGAAGATCCGCGCTTCGCTGGCCGGCGTCGGCGAGAAGGTGACGAAGGACGATCCCAAGCTCCACGCCTTCTATAAGAAGATCAAGGCGACCGGCGCGAAGTACTGAGCACCGGGGGAACGGGTGATATAACGGGCCCTGCCGCCGAAATCCGGCGGCGGGGCCCGTACTTTTCCGCCTGGCCCCACTGCAGGAAAGCGATGCCGCATCGTGACCGATCTCGCCGATAAACCTGCCGGAAAGGAACCGCCGCTCTGGCAGCGGCGGGTTTTCGTCGGTATGCCGCGGGTCCTCACGGCGCTCCTGATCCTCGCTGGTATCGGGATCAATTTCGCCAACGTCATCAGCCGATATCTGTTCGACTTCGCCCTCTACTGGGCGGAAGAGGTGATGATTTTTCTCATCGTCTGGTGCGTCTTCCTCGGCGCCGTGGCCGTAGCGTTCAACGGCGCGCATCTACGGATGGATCTCGTCTCGGCGCGGATCGGCCAGCCGTGGCGCGGTCTCGTCAACGGCGCGACCGTTGCCGCGTTTGCGGTGTGCGGGCTGTTCGTTGCGGTTCAGTCGTGGAAGGTGCTGGGTCTCATCGTTTCGAGCGGCGACGTCAGCGTCACTGCTTCCGTGCCGATGGTCGTTCCCCATTCGGCGCTGCTGATCGGCATGGTCCTGATGGTGCTCGCCGTGCTGCTGCGCATCGGCGCTTACCTCCGCAACCGGTTCTAGGAGGGGGGGCGGCGCATGGAATGGGCGATGATCGCGCTGCCGCTGGTCCTGCTGGTCCTCGGCTTTCCCATCTTCCTGCTGCTGCTGGCGACCTGCGTGGTCGTGCTGGTCTTCTTCTCGAACGATCCGGCGACGGTGATCCACCAGGTGATGTTCGGCTCGGTCTCCAAGTTCGCGCTGCTGGCCGTGCCGTTCTTCATCTTCGCCGGCGAGATGATGAGCCGCGGCGGCGTGTCGATCCAGCTCGTCAACTGGGTGGGATCGATCGTCGGAGGGGTCAAGGGCGCGCTGCCGCTTACGGTGGTCGGGACCGCGACCGTGTTCGGCGCGATCTCCGGGTCGACCGCGGCGACCGTCGCCGCCGTCGGATCGCTGACCTACGAGCCGCTGCGCGAGAAGGGCTACGACGAGAGCTTCGCCGCCGGCATGCTGACGTCGGCAGGCGCGATCGCGAATATCATTCCGCCGTCGATCGCGATGATCCTCTATGCCTATGCGGCGGAGGCGTCGGTCGTCGACCTGTTCGCGGCCGGCATCTTTCCGGGGCTGCTTCTGGCCGCCTGCTTCGGGCTCTACATCGTCTGGTACGCGCGCCGCCGCGGCATCCGCGAAGTCGAGAACGTCTCGTGGCGTGGGTTCTTCGACGCAACCAAGGGCGGAATCTGGGCGCTGGGCGCTCCCGGCATCATCCTTGGCGGGATCTATTCCGGCGTTTTTGCGCCGACGGAAGCGGCGGGCGTCGCCTGCGTCTATGCGATGTTCGTCACCGTCTGCATATATCGGGAAGCGACATGGCGCGACCTCTACGACGTTGCCGCAAATTCGGTCTACCTGACCGCGCAGATTTTCATCATCGTGGCCTTCGCAGGCGTCTATTCGTGGCTGCTGACGGTGTCCGGCGCGGCCAATGGGGCGGTCGCGCTGATCGAAGGATGGAACCTTCCGCCGTGGGCGGTACTCCTCGTCATCAACATTTTCCTGCTGCTCGTCGGCACGGTGCTCGACACCCCCTCGGCAATTCTCGTGCTGACGCCGTTGCTGGCGCAGATCGCGGATTCGGCGGGCGTAGACCTCGTCCATTTCGGGATCGTCGTCGTCATGAACCTTTCCATCGGGACGTTCACGCCGCCCTTCGGTCTCAACATCTTCGTCGCACAGGCCGTGTTCAAGGTGCCGCTGGCGAAGCTCTATCCCGGGCTCGCGCCTTTTATCTTGATTTCGGTCGTCGTCCTCGCAATCGTGACCTACGTGCCGGAGCTGTCGCTCTGGATTCTGAAATTCTTCTACTGATCAAGAGTGGAGATAAAGGAGAAAGCCATGAGCCGTGTCAGACCGTTGAGCGACGAAGAACTCGGAGACCTCAAGGATGTCATTCAGCCCGCCGTGGAGCGGCTCGGCTTCGTGCCGAACTCGCAGCGCGTGATGGCATACAAGCCGGAACTGCTGAAGGCCTTCGCGGCGCTCGGCAAGGCCGTCAACGGCCAGACCGACCAGTCGATCCCGGCGCAGCTCAAATACATTATCGCCAACGCCGCGAGCCTTGCGGCCGGATGCATGTACTGCATCGCGCATACCGGCGGCGGCTCCGCCCGCGCGGGCGTCGACGAGGAGAAGGTTGCCGCGATCTGGGAATTCGAAACGTCGGACAAGTTCACCGAGGCGGAGAGATCCGCGCTGCGGTTCGCGCAGGCAGCGGCATCCGTGCCCAACATGGCGACCGATGCCGATTTCGAGGACCTTCGGAAGCACTTCACGGAATATCATATCGTCGAGATCGTCGCGGTCATTTCGCTGTTCGGCTTTCTCAACCGCTGGAACGACACGATGGCGACCGCCCTCGAGGAGGAACCGATCGAGTTCGCCGGCCGTGCGCTCAAGGACACCGCCTGGGACGGCGGCAAGCACATCACCGAAGCGGCGGAATAGGAGACCGACAGAATGTCGCGCGTACGTATGCTCACCGACGAAGAACTGGGCGACCTGATGGAAGTGATCGAGCCGAGCCGAAAGGTGCTCGGTTTCGTGCCGAATTCGCAACGCATCATGGCACACAAACCCGAACTGTTGCGGGCCTTCGCCCAGCTCGTCGGCGCCGTTTACGGGCCGGCGAACAGCGTTCTCGACCCGCAACTCAAGTCTATGATAGCCGCAGCCTCCAGCCTGACGGCGGGGTGCATGTACTGCGTTGCGCATACGAGCTCGACGACCAGCATGACCGGCGTCGACGACGACAAGCTGTCGGCGATCTGGGAGTTCGAGACCTCCGACAGGTTCTCGGACGCGGAAAAATCCGCCCTGCGCTTCGCGCAGGCCGCATCCGCGGTTCCCAACATGGCGACCGACGCGGATTTCGCCGACCTCCGGAAACACTACAACGA
>JAYQUR010000260.1:0-5263 GCA_038148075.1 Alphaproteobacteria bacterium
GGAAAATCAAGGATGGGAGAGTTCGACGTCGGCCAGCCGATTCCGCGCACCGAGGACCCGCGCCTGCTGACCGGAGGGGGGCGCTATTCCGACGACTACAACCTGCCGCACCAGCTGCGCGCCTACGTGCTGCGCTCGCCGCATGCGCATGCGCAAATCCGGTCGATAGATCGCGCCGCGGCCGAGGCGATGCCCGGCGTCCATGCCGTGCTGACGGCGGAGGACTACCGCGCCGACGGGCTGGGGGATCTCGAATGCGGCTCGCGCTGGAACGAGAACCAGTACCAGCCGCCGAACCCGCCGCTCGCGCTCGGGTGCGTTCGCCATGTGGGCGAGGGGGTGGTCCTGATCGTCGCCGATACGGTCGACCGGGCCAAGGACGCGGCAGAAGCGATCCTCGTCGACTACGAGGTCCTGCCCGCCAACACCGTGACCGCGAAGGCGATGGACGACGATACGCCCGCCGTCTGGGACGAGCGTCCGAACAACGAGTGCTTCTTCATCGAGCGCGGTTATCCGGAGGAGACGAAGGCGGCCTTCGCGAAGGCCGACATCGTCGTCGAGCGTACCTTCAACATCACGCGCACCATCACCAACACCATCGAGCCGCGCGCCTATCTCGGCGATTTCAACCCGACGGACGGGCGCTACACGCTCTATACGGGCTGCCATTACCCGCACAAGATCCGCGAGCAGCTCGCGACGCAGGTCTTCCATATCGCCGAACAGGACGTGCGCGTGATCGCGGGCGACGTCGGCGGCAGCTTCGGGCTGCGCGGCAGCGTCTATCCCGAACAGCTCCTGGTGCTGTGGGCGTCGAAGCGCGTCGGCTGGCCGGTGAAATGGACGGCCGAACGGTCCGAGGCGCACCTGACCGACTATCAGGGCCGCGACAACTGCTCCGTCGCGAAGCTGGCGATGGACAAGCACGGCAATTTCCTCGGCATGCATGTGCGCACGCTGGCGGCGCTTGGCGCGTTCGTGACCACCGGCGGCAACGGCCCGCCGGTCAACAATCTCGGCACGCTGGCCGGCACCTACAAGACGCCCGCGATCCACGTCGAGGTTTCCGGCGTGTTCACCCACACGACGCCGACATCGCCCTATCGCGGCGCGGGCCGCCCCGAAGCCGCCTACATCATCGAGACGCTGGTGGAGGAGGCGGCGAAGAAGCTCGGCCGCGACCCGGCGGATCTCAGGCGCCAGAACACGATCCCGCCCGACGCGATGCCGTTCAAGACCGGTCTCGTCTTCACCTACGACTGCGGCGAGTTCGAGAGGAACCTCGACGACGCGCTGGAGATGATCGACTACGCGGGCTTCAATGTGCGGAAGCAGGAGTCGGAAGCCAGGGGGAAACTGCGCGGCATCGGCATCTCGAACACCATCGAACGCGCCGGCGCGCCGTCGATCGAGGAAGCCACGGTGCGCATCGACAAGACCGGCAACGTCATGGTGATGGCCGGCACAATCAGCCAGGGCCAGGGCCACGATACGGTCTACAAGCAGATAGTTTCCGAGGCGCTTGGCGTGCCTGTCAGCCGTATCCGGGTGCGCGAAGGCGATACCGACATGCAGGGAATCGGCGGCGGCACCGGCGGCTCGCGGTCCGCGACCTGCGGCGGCTCGGCGGTGTTCCGGGCGGCCGAGGCGGCGATAAACAAGGCGAAGATACTCGCTGCTCACCAGCTGGAGGCGAGCGTCGACGACATCGAGTTCGCGAACGGCACGTTCTCCATCGCCGGAACCGACCGGACGATGTCCCTCGACGAGATCGCGAAGTCGTCCTACACGCCGGGCAAGCTGCCCGACGGTGTCGAGGCGGGCATCGACGAGCGCGCGACGTTTTCGCCCAAGGCGGCGAACTATCCCAACGGCGCGCATGCCTGCGAGATCGAGATCGACCCCGACACCGGCGAGATCGAGATCCTCGCCTACGTCATCGTCGACGACGTCGGCACGGTCCTCAATCCGCTGCTGCTGAAAGGCCAGATCCACGGCGGCGTCGCGCAGGGCGTCGGCCAGGCGGTGATGGAACGCGCCGTCTACGACGAGAGCGGCCAGAACGTCGCCGGCTCGTTCATGGACTACGCCATGCCGCGGGCGCAGGACTTCACGCTGTTCGACGTGAAATCGAACCCCGTGCCGACAAAGCAGAACCCGCTCGGCGTCAAGGGCGCGGGCGAGGCGGGCACGGTCGGCGCGCTGCCCGCGGTGATGAACGCCATCGAGAACGCGCTACGCTCGGCCGGCGTGGAGATGATCGAGATGCCGGCCTCGCCGGAGCGGGTGTGGGCGGCGCTAAGGGCGGCAAGGTAAAAACGGGCCATTCGGGCCGTTCGGTTACGAGGTCGGCTCGCCGTCCGTCGTCGTGCGGTGGATGAGGCGGATGTCGGGGTAGTCGTAGCCGCCGGTCGCGCGGTGGTTGACCGAGCGGTTGTCCCACATCACCAGGTCGCCGTCCCGCCACTTGTGGCGATAGCGGAACTCCTTCTCCACGGAATGCGCGATCAGCGCGTCGAGCAGCGCGTCGCCCTCGGCCTCGTCCATGTCGGCGATGCGCAGCGTGAAGCGCGGAGAACAGAACAGCACCTTGCGACCGGTCTCCGGGTGGACGCGGACCAGCGGGTGCGTGACCTCGGGGATCTCGGCTTCCTGCTTCTTGTAGAATTCCTCGGCGCCCTTGCGCGCGCCCGAAATCTCGACCCGCTTGTTCTTCAGCTTGCTGATCGAATTGACGCAGCGCAGGCCCTCGATGCGCGCCTTGGTCTCGTCGTCCAGCGCGTCCCAGGCGGCGGCCTGGTTGGTGAAGTCCGTGTCGCCGCCTTGGGACGGGTTCTTGAGCGACAGCAGGATCGTCGCCTTGCCGGGGCGCTCCTTGAACTGGTGGTCGCTGTGCCACGCATCGCCCGCGTCGATCACGCCGATCTGGTTGCCGTCCGCATCCACGTCGTTCGACAGGATGAGGATTTCGGGGTGCGCGGCGTGGCGGAACTGCGCGTTGTCGTGCGGCACCAGTTCGCCGAAGCGCCGCGAGAACGCGACGAAATCGCCGGGCTCCATCTTCTGGTTGCGGATGCAGACGACCTGGCGGTTCAGGAACGCGTCGTAGACGCGGCCGAACGTTTCGTCGTCGAGGGGCTGCGACAGGTCGAGGCCGGTAATCTCGGCGCCGAAGGTCTCGCTGAGAGGGGCGATCTTCATGGGCTCTCTCCTACGACATCACCGTGCCGCCGTCGATGGCGATGGTCTGGCCGGTGACGAAAGAGCTGGCGTCGGAGGCGAGCCACATGACGGTGCCGACCATGTCGCTGGGCAGCGGATTCCGCTTGAGGCTCTGGTCTTCCATGATCACTTTCATGGCGCCCTCGGTCTTGTCGCCGAAGAACTCGGCCGTGCCTTCGGTCAGCACGGCGGTCGGCGCGATGGCGTTGACGCGGATCTCGTCGCGGCCGAGTTCGCGGGCCAGCGCCCGGGTCATGCCGATAACCGCGGCCTTCGACGTCGTGTAGTGCAACGCGAAGGGCAGGCCGTAGGTCGCGGCGAGCGAGGCGACATTGACGATCGAGCCGCCGCCCGCGTTGCGCATCAATGGCACGACGGCACGGCAGCACCGCCAGATGCCCTTTACGTTGACGTCCATGGTGCGATCCCACTCGTCCTCGTCGAGCTGGTCGAACCGGCCGCCGGTGAGCGCGCCGTAGAGCGCGGCGTTGTTGATCAGAACATGCGCGCCGCCGAACGCCTCGACGGCGCTTTCCGCCATTGCTGTGACGGTGCCCATCCTGGTGACGTCGAGCTCGACGGCGATGGCCTCGCCGCCGTCGGCCCTGATCCGGCGGACGGTCTCCGCGCAATCGAGGATGTCGCCGGCGACCACCTTCGCGCCGAGGCGCGCGGCTTCGATCGCATAGGCCTGGCCGAGACCGCGTCCGGCGCCGGTGACGATAACGACTTTATCTTCGAGCATGGTTCTTCGGTCCCCCGTCAGGCGGTGCCGCCGAGAATGACCTCGTCAGACGCGGACCGCTTCTTCGCGCATTTTGAGCTTGAGACCGGCAACCGTCCAGACGTCGAGACCGCAGATCGAGGCGATTTCGCGGAGCGGCAGGCGGGTCTCCTTCAGGAGCACGCGGGCGTGGACTTCGGGATTGCGGTGCCTCGAATTGCGCCGCGGCACCCTGTCGCGGTTCTTGCGGCGCTCGGCGGCCTTGCGCTCCTCGGCGTCGAGGCCGCGGGCGTAGGCTTCCCTGAGCGCTTCCTCGTAGCGCGCCTTGTCGGCGCGGGTATGCGTTTCCATGTCGCGGACGAATTGCGACATCTCCGCGAAGGCGCGTTCGCGGGCGGCCGCTTCGGCGGCGGCGCGGTCGAATCCGGATTTCGGTCGGCGTTGCGGGCGCTCCCGGGCCTGCTCGCCACCCGGCTGCTGCATCGCCTCGCCGCCGGTGCGCGCCGCTTCCTCGAGCGTCATCCCGTGCCGTTCGGCCATGCGCTGAGCCGCTTCGAGAGCGTTGCGGCGCTCGCCCTCGAAGGGACTCTCCTTGGCCATGAGCAGGAGGTTGTGGAAGCGCTCGCGCTCCGCGGATGTCATGCCGGTCTGGATCGGCCTATCTCCGGTTTCGTCAGTGCCAGACGCACATAAACCGGAGACTATACACGAGAATCGTTACTTTTTGGGGACCTGGTTGGGGATTTTGGCCCCTAAAGCTCGCCCCGCACGATCTCCGCGCCGTCGCACATCGCCTTCAGCTTTCCGTAGGCGACCTCGCGGGCCATGTATTTCATGCCGCAGTCGGGGGCGACGATAATGCGCTCGGGGCCGATCACGTCGACGGCGCGGCGGATGCGGGCGGCGACGGTCTCGGGGGTCTCGATCTCGTTCGTGGAGAGGTCGAGGACGCCGAGGATGATCTTCTTGCCGGGCAGCGTCTCGAGGACCGTCACGTCGAGGCCCGACTGCGCGGTTTCGATGGAAATCTGCTTGGCGACGCAGTCGTTGAGTTCGGGCAGGAACGAATAGCCCTCCGGCCGCGCATGGACGACATGCGCGTAGCCGAAGCAGAGATGGACGGCGGTATCGCCCTCGATGCCGTCGAGCGCGCGGTTGATCGCCTTGACCGCGTATTGCCTGGCGATTTCGGGTCGCGCCTGCATGTAGGGCTCGTCCAGCTGGACGACGTCCGCGCCGGCGGCGAACAGGTCCTTCACCTCTTCGTTCACGGCGGCCGCATAGTCCATCGCCGCCGCCTCGTCGCTGTCGTAG
>JAYQUR010000261.1:0-5255 GCA_038148075.1 Alphaproteobacteria bacterium
CGCGGATCGGCACGGTCACCGCCGGGTGGCGATGATTGCGGCCACCATATCGGGCACCGTGATGCTGGCGACGCTGCTGATCACGGCGGCCGGCGAAATGACGGTGCCGCTGCTGCTCGTGCTCAGCATTCTGCAGGGCATCGCCTTCGGGACCGAGTTCCCGGCGCGTCAGGCGCTGATCCCGCAGCTCGTGAAGCGGGAAAACGTTCCCGCCGCGCTCGCGTTCAATTCCACGACGTTCCAGGTCGGCACCTTTCTCGGGCCGGTACTGGCCGGTTGGCTGATCCACCGCTGGGGAAGCTGGGCTGCGCTCGCGCTGTACGCGTTCTCGAACTACTGGATGGTGCTGATGCTCTCCATCCTGCGTTACCGTCCCCCGCCCGCCGAGCCCAAACCGCCGCGCGGATTCTTCTCGGAGATCGGCGACGGGTTCCGGCATATCGGAGAAGTTCCTGCGCTCCGTATTCTGTTCGCCATCACCATTATCAACGGCATCCTGCTGCGGCCCTATCTGGAACTGATGCCCGGCTTCGCGGAGGCCGTTTTCGGCGGCGGGCCGGAGACGCTCGGCATGCTGACCGCGGCCTCCGGCTTCGGCGCGCTCGCCATGGGCGTGTTCCTCGCTTTCCGGGGCCGCAACCGCGGACTCGTTCGTCTGATGATCGCGGGCATCGTCTCCGGGTCCGCCGGACTTGCCGCGTTTTCGGCGACCGACGACCTTCACCTCGGGGTCGGGCTGCTGGCGCTGTCGGCTTTCCTGATGCTGGCCTGTCACATCGGCGCATACAGCCTCGTCCAGAACGTCGTCGAGCCCGCGATGCGCGGCCGAGTGATTTCGGTGAACATTGCGATCGTCATCGGCGGGCCGGCGATCGGCGCGATGCTTATCGGCTGGTGGGCGGAGGTCGTCGGGTTGCAATGGGCCCTCGCAACAGCGGCGGTCCTCGCGATCGTTGGGATCCTGACCCTGATGCCGGCGATCCGGAAGAACGCGGCCGACATGGAAAAGGAATAGGGGAGACTAACGCCCCTTGAAGACGGCGGCGCGGCCGTCCCGGTGTGCGGCCATGCCTTCGTCGACGTCTTCCGACCATTCGAGGGCTTTTCGCAATTCGTCGGACAGCGCCCGCGCTTCGGCGAAGCCCGGTGCCTTTCGCGCGCGCAGGATGCGTTTCGCGCCCCTCGTCGCGAGCGGACCGTTCGCGCCGATCAGGCGTGCTTTCTCGAGCGCCGCCTGTTTGACGGTCCCGCGCGGATGAAGCTCCTGAACGAGGCCGAACCGTTCCATCTCCGCCGCGCCTATCTCGCGCGCCGTGCAGATCAGGTCGAGCGCGCGGGCATAGCCGACCGCCATGCCGAGCCGGTGCGGCGCGCCCGCGCCCGGAAATCCGCCCCATTTCGCCTCCGGCATCGACATCGTGATGTCGTCGGCGGCGATCCTTATGTCGCAGGCAAGCGAAAGTTCCGCCGCACCTGCCATGATGTTGCCGTTGATCGCCGCGATCGTGATCTGGGGCAGCTCCGCCAGCGCGTCGAACACGCGGTTCGCCAGGATCACGAACTCGATGACGCTCTCCTTCGACATGGCCGCACGGATTTCCGGGTTGAGCAGGCCGAGGGAAAACACTTCGTCGCCGGCGCCGGTGACGACAACTGCGTTTGTTGTATCGTCCGCCGCGATCTCGTCGACGATGGTTCCGAGCAATGCCATCGAGTCGGGCGTCAATCGGTTGGCATCTTCCGGACGGTTGAGCGTGACGGTCGCGACGGCGCCGTCGCGCGCGAGATCGATGTCGGCCATGAAATCCTCCCAGTTTTCGCCGAGCGTAGCACGGCCAAGAGCGATTGCCGGAATTCGTCTTGCCGCTAAAATCCCTCCATGCGCACGAACGGAAAAGACATTCTGATTGCCGGCGGCGGCATTGGCGGGCTGACGATGGCGCTCGCGCTTCATGCGCGCGGCATTCCCTGCCGGGTCTACGAGGGGGCGGCCGAGTTCAAGCCGCTCGGCGTCGGCATCAACATGCTGCCGCACGCGATCCGGGTGCTGTCGTCGATGGGTCTGGAGGACGCGCTGAAGTCCTACGGCGTCGAGGCGCGGGAATTCGCGTATTTCAGCCGTCACGGCCAGTTCATCTTCGCGGAGCCCTGTGGCCGGTTCGCGGGCTACGAATACCCGCATTTCTCGATCCACCGGGCCGACCTTCACCAGGCGCTCTACGACGCGGTGCGCGACCGGCTCGGCCCGGACGCAGTGGCGCTCGGGCACCGGTGCGTCGGCGTCGAGCAGGAGGGCGAGCGGGTCGTCCTGCGGTTCGAGAACGCCGAACCCGCAGAAGGACGCGCGCTGATCGCGAGCGACGGCTTCCATTCCGCTATCCGCCGCCAGTTCTACCCCGACGAGGGCGCGCCCCAGTTCGGCGGCATCAACATGTGGCGCGGCGTCACCCGGCGGAAGCCGTTCCTGACGGGCGCGAGCGTCACGCGCGTGGGCACGGTGTCGCGCGGCAAGATGGTGATCTATCCCATCCGGCAGTTCGACGACGGCACGCAGCTCATCAACTGGAACACCGAACAGCCGCGCGACGACCACAAGCCCAACGACTGGGCGACGCCCGGGCGGATCGAGGATTTCATCGAGCCGTTCGCCGACTGGCGTTTCGACTGGCTCGACATTCCGAAGCTGATCGAAGGCGCCGAGTTCATCCTCGAATACCCGATGGTGGACCGCGACCCGGTGGACCGGTGGTCCTGGGGACGGATCACCCTGCTGGGGGACGCGGCGCATCCGATGTATCCGCGCGGCGGCAACGGCGGCGCGCAGGCGATCCTCGACGCCGAGTGCCTCGCCCGGCTGCTCGACGAGACGGACGGGCCGGAACAGGCCTTCCGCGCCTACGAGGCCGAGCGGATCGAAACCGTCCGCAAGATCGTGCTGACGAACCGCGCGCAGCCGCCGGACTTCATCATCGAGACGGTCGAGAACCTGACCGGCGGGGAGCCCTTCGACCGCATCGAGGACGTCATCGACCCCACGGAACTCGCCGCGATCTCGGACCGCTACAAGGAGATCGCGCGCTACAGCAAGGACGCAGTCAGGTAGAGGACATCCGAGCGGCTCGCCTTGTGCGTCAGCAAAACGTCCGCTAGCGTTTCTTCCGAGAGTCGAGCGGTAAAAAAACGCGTTCCCATAAAACCCGTTTCGGGAGGAAACCGATGAGAAAATCGAACGCCGCTTCGCGCGGCTTGCTATCCGTGTTGTGCGCCGGGGCCGTCGCCCTTTCCATGTCCGCGGCTTCCGCGCAGCAGGATCCCAAGGGGCCGTCGGAAATCAAGAATCCGCCGCCCGCCAAGGGCCCGCTGATGGGCCGGCCAGAGACTGCGGGCGCCCAGGCGCTGGCGCCGGTCCGTCCGCCGCCGTTCCCGACGGCTGCGGACAAGCTGCCGCTGTCCAAGATCAAGGTGCCCGACGGCTTCAAGGTCGAGGTCTATGCCAGCGGCATCAAGAACGCCCGAACCCTGCGCCTTGGCGACAAGGGCACGCTGTTCGTCGGCAACTGGCAGGGCAACAAGGTCTGGGCGGTCACCGACAGCGGCGTCAAGCGTACGGCCAAGGTGCTCTACGAGGGGCTCGACTGGCCCAACGGCCTCGCGTTCCACAACGGCACGCTCTACATCGCCGAGCACCGGAAAATCTCGAAAGCCGAAAATGTAGAGGCCAATATCGCCAACCCGCCCAAGCTTGTCACCGTCTACGACAAGCTCGGCGACAAGCGGCCCCATGGCTGGCGTTTCCTCGGCATCGGGCCGGACGAGAAACTCTAAGTCTCGAACAGCTCGCCCTGCAACATCTGCATGCCGCCGGACGGGTATGGCGAGATCCGCAAGATCAATCTCGACGGGGCCGGCGCGCAGCCGATCCTGCGCGGAATGCGCAACACCGTCGGCTTCGACTGGAACCCCAAGAACGGCCAGCTTTACTTCACCGACAATAACCGAGACTGGCTGTCGGAAGACCTCCCCCACGGCGAGCTCAACCGCGTGACGCAGCCCGGCAAGCAGCATTTCGGCTTCCCGTTCTGCCATCAGGGCGATCTTGCCGATCCTGAGTTCGGCTGGGGCTACAACTGCAAGGACTTCACGCCGCCGATCGCGAAGCTCGGCCCGCACGCGGCGCCGCTCGGCATGCGCTTCTATACCGGCACGATGTTTCCGGAGAAGTACCGCAACACGATCTTCGTCGCCCGGCACGGGCCGTGGAACCGGACCATCAAGTTCGGCGCGGACATCGTCGCCGTGCATCTGGACGACGAAGGAAACTTCAAATCGATGGAACCCTTCCTCAGCGGCCTGATCGAGAACAACAAGTATATCGGCCGGCCGGTCGACGTGACGGTGATGAAGGACGGCTCCCTGCTGGTGTCCGACGATTGGAACGGCGCGGTCTACCGCGTGACCTAAGGCGGGTGAGGCGTTTGTCCGAAAACGGAAGAACGGGGGCCTTCGGGCTCCCGTTCCTTTTTGCCGCCGTTGTCGTTACGGCAATGAATTCCGCCGCGGCGCGGGCGGAAACGAAGCTGTTTCCGGAGCGAAAGGAGTTGTGCCTCGCCTGTCATGGCACGAACGGCGTCTCGCCGACGCCGGAAACGCCGTCGCTCGGCGGCCTGCCCGAGGAGTACGCGCTGCTGCAACTCGTCGAATTCCGGGACGGAAACCGCAAATCGGATGTCATGCGAGAGATCGTGAAGGGCATGACGAACGACGATCTGATCGCCGCGGCGGCATTCGTCGCGTCCCAGCCGCGCCCGCCGGTGCCGCCCGCAGCGGCCGAACCGGCCCGTATGGCGAAGGGTGCTGCGCTTTCCGCCAAACACCGCTGCGGCCAGTGCCACGGCGCGCAGTATCTCGGCGGCGCGCAAATGCCGCCGCTGCGTCACCAGCGCGAGGACTATCTGCTGAAGGCGATGCAGGACTTCAAGGCGGAGCGCCGCCTCGGCGACCGGGCAGCGATGGTCGAAGTCGTCACGCCTCTAGGCGCGAAGGATCTTGCCGACCTCGCCTATTTCCTCGCGCGCGTGCGCAACTGACGGCGCTCAGATCTTCCCCAGCGCCTGCAGCACCTTCTTCGGTGTAAACGGCATCGACGTGATCTTGGCGTCGAACGGCGACAAGGCGTCGTTCAACGCGTTCATCACGCAGGCCGGCGCGCCGCAGGTGCCCGCTTCGCCCGCGCCCTTGGCGCCGAGGTCCGAGTC